>JALOTB010000019.1 GCA_025458165.1 Chromatiaceae bacterium
CGCAAGGCAAGCTGGATGATCACCCGGTGCAGCAATGGTTTCTGCGGCATCTGGCTCGAAGCGACCGCAGGTCTCGGCCTAGCTGCGTTGTGCCTTTCCGCCAGGGAGCCCGTTATGCCGTGCCGACGCGCCTTGCGCTCGGATGAGCCGAACAGGCCTTACTGGACTCGATGTGCGCATCGGGTGCCCAGGTTTAACGCCCCCGCCTGAGCTCGCGCTCCAGGGCCTGGCTGTAGCGGGACATGGCGAAGCAGAAGGCCCAGAAGATGAAGCCGGCGAACAGGTAGCCCTCCAGAGAGTAGCCGAGCCAGGCGGGGTCGGCGAATGCCTGCTGGACGATCCCAAGCAGATCGAAGAGCCCGATGATGAGCACCAGGGTGGTGTCCTTAAAGAGCGCGATGAAGGTGTTGACGATCCCCGGGATCACCAGGCGCAGGGCCTGGGGCAGGATCACCAGGCCCATGCTCTGCCAGTAGCCGAGCCCCAGGGCCTCGGCCGCCTCGTACTGGCCCTTGGGGATCGCCTGCAGGCCGCCGCGCACCACCTCGGCCATGTAGGCGGCTTGGAACAGCACGATGCCGATCATCGCCCGCGCCAGCTTGTCGACGCTCATGTCGGCGGGGAAGAAGAGCGGCAGCATCACCGAGGCCATGAAGAGCACGGTGATGAGCGGCACGGCGCGCCAGAGCTCGATGTAGGCGACGCAGGCCGCCCGGATCACCGGCATCTGCGAGCGCCGCCCGAGCGCCAGCAGCACCCCGAGCGGCAGGGCGAGGACGATCCCGACCAGGGCGATCACCAGGGTCAGCATCAGCCCGCCCCAGAGGTGGGTCGCGACTACCGGCAGCCCGAACGCCCCGCCGTAGAGCAACAGATAGCCGGCGAACGGATAGCCCGCGAGCAGGGCGAGGCCTAGGACGCCTTTGTACGGCAGAGCGCGGATCAGGAGCGGCGCGACCAGGGCGACCAGCAGCAGCCCCGCCGCGTTCACCCGCCACTGCTCGGCGAGCGGATAAAAGCCGTAGATGAACTGGTTGATGCGCGTAGTGACGAACACCCAGCACGCCCCCCCGCTGGTGCAGTCGGCGCGGTTGGTACCGAGCCAGTCGGCGTCGATGATGGCCCAGCGGAGGAAGGACGGCACAGTGCTGGCGATCAGGTAGAGCGCAACCAGGGTGAGCAGGGTGTTGCCGATCGACGAGAAGAGATTGCGCCGCAGCCAGCCGACGACCCCGAGACCCGATGCCGGCGGGGGCAGCGCGTCGCTGTGCTTCTCTGTCCCCATGCTCAGTGCCCCGGGAGCGTGACGCGGGCGTTGTACCAGTTCATCAGCAGGGAGATGCCGAGGCTGATCGTCAGGTACACCGCCATGGTCATTGCGATCACCTCGACCGCCTGACCGGTCTGATTGAGGGTGGTCCCGGCGAACACGGCGACCAGGTCCGGGTAGCCGATGGCGGTGGCGAGCGAGGAGTTCTTGAGCAGATTGAGGTACTGGCTGGTGAGCGGCGGGACGATCACCCGCAGGGCCTGGGGGATGACGACCAGGCGCAGGGTCTGACCCCGCGAGAGGCCGAGCGCCGTAGCGGCCTCGGTCTGACCCCCGGGGACCGAGAGAATCCCGGCCCGCACGATCTCGGCGACGAAGGCCGCGGTGTAGATCGCGAGCGCGAGCCAGAGCGCGATCAGCTCCGGGATCAGGGTGAGACCGCCCTGGAAGTTGAAGCCCTGGAGCCGCGGCAGGTCCCAGGCGAGCGGCGCGCCGGTCAGGACCCAAGCGGCGCCCGGTAGCGCTACGGCCAGGAGCGGGGCATAGCGCCCGACCCGGAGCGGCCGGCCGGTGCGAATCCGTCGCCGTCGCGCCCAGGCGAGCAGCACAACCGTCGCCAGGAGTCCGACCGCCAGCGCGGTGAGCACCAGCCCGAAGCCCTCTTCCGGCGCCGGCCGGGGCAGGTAGAGTCCGCGCAGGTTGAGGAACACCGCCTCGCCGAGCGAGAGGCTCTCCCTCGGCCCCGGCAGGGCCCGCAGCACGGCGAAGTACCAGAAGAAGACCTGGAGCAGCAGCGGGATGTTGCGGAAGACCTCGATGTAGACACCTGCGAGGCGCGCGATCATCCAGTTCGGCGAGAGGCGCGCGACCCCGATCAGGAACCCGAGCAGGGTGGCGAGAACGATGCCGAGGGCCGAGACCAGCAGGGTGTTAAGCAGCCCGACGACGAAGGTGCGGCCAAAGGTCGAGGTCTCGGAGTATTCCACCAGCGTCTGGATGATCCCGAAGCCGGCCTCGCGCGCGAGGAAGTCGAAGCCGGTGCTGATGCCCCGGCGTTGGAGGTTCTCCAGCGTGTTGTCGACGACGATCGCGGCGAGGGCGACCAGGGCAACGACGAAGAGCGCCTGAAACAGCAGGGCACGCAGGCGCGGGTCGCCCCACCAGGAGCGGCGCCTGGGCGCCGCGGGGTCTGGCACAGGACGGGCGGTCACGTCGATGGGGCGCGAGCGCGCCCGAGGTCAGCGGACCGGCGGGGCGTACTGCAGGCCGCCGTCGCGCCACAGGGCGTTCTGGCCCCGATCGATCCCGAGCGGCGAGCCCTTGCCCAGGTTGCGCTCGAAGACCTCGCCGTAGTTGCCGACCTGCTTGATGATCTGGTAGGCCCAGTCCTCGCCGAGGCCGAGCCCGCGGCCCAGGCCGCCCTCGATGCCGAGCAGCCGGCGGATCTCGGGGTTGGTGCTCGCCTTCATCTCGTCGACATTGGCGGCGGTGACACCCAGCTCCTCGGCGTTGAGCATGGCGAAGTGAGTCCAGCGCACCAGGTTGAACCAGGCGTCGTCGCCCTGGCGCACGGCCGGGGCGAGCGGCTCCTTGGAGATCACCTCAGGCAGGATCACACCGCTCGCCGGGTCGGCGAGCTTGATCCTGAGCGCATAGAGTTGGGACTGGTCGCTGGTCAGCACGTCGCAGCGGCCGGACTCGAAGCCACGCACGGTCTGGTCCCCGGTGTCGAAGACCACCGGCTGATAGCTCATGCCGTGGGTGCGGAAGTAGTCGGCCAGGTTGAGCTCCGTGGTGGTCCCGGCGAGGATGCACACCGAGGCCCCGTCGAGCTCGCGGGCGCCCTTGATGCCGAGCTTTCGCGGGACCATGAACCCCTGTCCGTCGTAATAAGTGACGGCGGTGAAGTGCACGCCGAGGGCCGAGTCGCGGGTGAGCGTCCAGGTGGTGTTGCGCGCGAGTACATCGACTTCCCCGGACTGGAGCGCGGTCAGCCGCTCCTTGGCCGTCAGGGGGGTGAAGCGCACCTTGGTCGCGTTGCCGAGGGCGGCGGCGGCCACCGCGCGGCAGAAGTCGGCATCGAGCCCGGTCCAGTTGCCCCGCTCATCGGCGCTCGAGAAACCCGGCAGCCCGGTGTTGACGCCGCAGACGAGCTGGCCCTTGGCCTTGACCCGGTCCAGGGTCGACTCCGCGAGGACTGACGCAGGGGCCAGGGCCAGTGCGAGCAGTGCGGTGAGCAGGCGCAGGCGGGTAGTTGGCATGGGGCTTCCTCCGGCAAAGGGGGAGACGATAGTGCCGCAGATGCGCGCCGATGGGCGCAATCCAAAGTGGCCTCGGGGCCTGGGCTGGTCCAGGCCCAGCGGGCCGGGCCCGCGGCTCGAAGCCCCTCAGGGCTTCTTGCGCAGGGTCTCGCGGAGCAGGTCGCCGAAGGTGCCGAGCCCCTCCCGCGGCTTGCCGTAATCGGCGGCGGTCTTTGTCGGGGTCTCGGCCTCGGCGAGGCGCTCGGCCGCGAGCGAGAGCGCGATGCGGCGCTTGTCGACGTCGACGCCCACCACGCTGGCCTCCACCGCCTGACCTGGGCTCAAGACCTCTTGCGGGTGCGTCACGCGGCGGCCAGCGCCGAGCTCGCTGACGTGGATCAGGCCCTCCAGCCCCGGCTCGATCTCGACGAAGGCGCCGAAGGGCTGGATGCGGGTGACGGTTCCCTGGACGCGGCAGCCGGCGGGGTAGCGCTCGGCGGCGTCGCGCCAGGGGTCGGGGGCGAGCGCCCGGATAGAGAGCGCGATCTTCTCCGGGCGCTTAGGGTTGTCGGTGCGCTCGATGCGCAGCACGGCGACCTCGACCGGCTGGCCGACCCGCAGGACCTCGCTCGGGTGCTTGACCCGCCCGAAGGCGAGCTCGCTGACATGGACCATGCCCTCGACGCCGCCGAGGTCGATGAAGGCCCCGTAGTCTTGGAGCGAGCTCACCGTCCCCGTCAGGACGGCCCCGACCTCCAGCCGGGAGCGGACCTCTGCGGCCTTGGCCTGCTGCTCCTCCTCGAGCAGGGCGCGACGCGAGACCACCAGGTTGACGTGGCGGCCGCCCTCGTACTTGGTGATGCGGAAGCTCAGGCGCTGGCCGACCAGGGCGGAGAGGTCCTCGATGAAGCGCAGGTCGACCTGGGATGCGGGGCAGAAGGCGCGTTGGCCGGCGATCTGGACCTCGACGCCGCCCTTGGTGACGCCGGTGACCAGGCCCTCGACCGGGAGCTGGTTCTCCACCGCGCGCTCCAGCTCCGCCGCGCCGTGCAGATGTCGGCCGTGCTGGGTGCCCAGCAGCAGGTTGCCCGTCGCCTCGTCGCGGCCGGTGACCATGGCCTCGACCGGGTCGCCGACCTGGAGGCTCAGGTTGCCCTCGGCGTCGCGCAGCCCCGCGGCCTCGAGGGTGCCCTCGGTCTTGCCGCCGAGGTCGACGAAGATCGTCTCGCCCGCGATAGAGACCACCGTCCCACGGACCTTGTCGCCAATCTTGGCTGGCTTCTTGGCGGGGGCGTGGGTTTGCTCGAACTCCTTGAGGAGCGCTTCGAAATCACTGGTCTCGTTCATGCCGCCAGTCTACCTGACGCACCGCGGGAGCGAAACGCCGCCACGGTCGTGCGGCAAGAAGCGTCTTTCACCGCGGGCTCAGCCCGCGGGCGAGCGGCCCAGGCCGGCCTCGATCCACTTGCGTAGGCGGTTCGAGTCGCCCACTGGGGTGAGCTTGCCCTGGGCATCCAACAGGACGATTGAAAGGGTGCGATTCGCGATCCGCGCCCGCATCACCAGGCAACGTCCAGCCTCGCTCACATAGCCGGTCTTGCTCAGCTCGATGTCCCAGTCGGGGTTGCGGACCAAGGGGTTGGTGTTGCGGTACTGCAGCGGCGCCGCGCCCGGGCCGTGCGGGTAGGCGAGGTGCTCTTCGCGCGTGCTGGCGTTGCGGATCAGGGGATAACGCGCGGCGGCCTCGACGAGCCTGGCGAGGTCCTCGGCGGTCGAGACGTTGCCGCCGCTGAGCCCTGATGCGTCGGCGAAACGGGTGTCCTGCATGCCGAGGGCCTGGGCCTTGCGGTTCATCGCCGCGACAAAGGCGGGCGTCCCGCCCGGGAGCGTGGTCCGCCCCAGGGCCGATGCGGCGCGGTTCTCGGACGACATGAGCGCGAGCAGGAGCAGCTCGCCGCGCGTCAGGCGGGCGCGCTCCGTCTGCAGCCTCGACCGGCTGTTGCGGAGCTGGTCGCGGTCGGCCGCGACAATGCGGACCTCCTCGTCCATCGGCAGCTTGGCGTCGAGGACGACCATCGCCGTCATGAGCTTCGTGATCGAGGCGATCGGTTTGACCGCACGCGTGTTCTTGCCGTAGATGCGCTGACCGCGGTCGTCCACCACCAGGACTGCGCCGGAGCGCAGGTCGAGCGACCGGGTATCGATACCACTAGGGGACGAGGGACCCGCCTGGATCGCGCTGGCGACGGCAATCGTGAGCGAGAGGGTCAGGAGGCGCACGAGAGAAAGGAGGTGCCGCCGGGCGGCTGGGCTTGGTGCGGTCATGGCGGTCGAGATGCGAGACCAGGGATGAGGCGGCGAAAGCATAACGCCCCGCCATGCGCAGCGAAAGTCTGGTGGATGGAAAACATGCGGAAAATTCGATGGTTCTGCCGTGGAGCCCACGCTCGGCCGCTCTGTCGTCGATAGCCCATTGTTAAAAAGAAGTTCGTCTCTCCTCAACTGCGCGTTGGGCCGGAGCCAGGGCAGGGTTTGCCGACACCTTCGCATTTCCGAGAACGCGGCTTGCACCGGGCGCCGAGGCGTTGCAAGGTGGCGCGGTCTTCAATCGGGCCGGATGCTCAACGGGGCAGGAGGGGCGATGATCGTCGAGGGGTTTCTCTTGGGGTTGGCCGGCTACGCCGTGTTTCGGCTGCTTGTCCGTGGCTTCTACACCGTCAAGCCCGACGAGCGGGCGGTGCTGACCTCGCTGGGGCGGGCCGTGCGCCTAGGGGGGGAGGTGGTCGCCCCCGGAGACCTGGGGCAGGACGGCCAGCCGCGCTATCGCTACCCGGCGCTCCGGGTCATCGGCCCCGGCGGGCCCTACTTCAAATGGCCCTGGCAGGAGGTGCACAAGGCGAGCGTTTCCACCCAGGCTGTGCCGCTCACCTGGGACCCGACCAAGCGCCAGAGCACGATTGAGGCGGTCACCAAGGACAACCTGACCACCGGGGTGGACGGTCAGCTCCGCTTCCGGGTCTCCGAAGGCAATCTGTACGCCTACCACTTCGGTGTGACCAGCCCGCTGGAGCACGTGATGGGCTACTTCATCTCCGTGCTGCGCGAGCGCATTGCGACCTTCGTCGACCCGCGGCACGAGGAGCGCGACGCCGAACCGGACGCGGAGGGGATCGCGATCGACCTCTCCGAAGGGGTCAGCATCAACGATCTGCGCAAAAATCTCCCATTGCTCAACGCCTACATGGAGCAGCAGTGCCGGTCCACCGCGCAGCGCTACGGGATCGAGCTCGATGCGGCGCTGATCACCCAGATCGACCCGCCGCCCGAGGTCGACCGCGCACTCTCGGCAATCAACAGCACCCGCAACCAGGTGGCCGCCGACATCAGCACCGCACGGGCCGACGCCGAGCAGCAGATCACCATGAGCAAGCGGGCGGTCGACATCGCGATGAACAACGCCCAGGCGGAGGTCGCCCCGCTGCGTGAGCTCGCCAATACCCTGGGGATGATCAAGGCCGAGGGTGGACCGCAGGCCCTGCGCGCCTATCTGCGCAACATGCGCGTCCCGATGCTCGCCCGTGCCCGGCGCATCGTTCAGAGTACCGGCTCGGTCAACTGAGGATCCCGCCATGCCATTGATTGAGCCTCAATTCGCCTTCCCCGTCGCGGTTCTGGTCGGGGCGCTCTTCATCCCCGTCCTGCTCGGCATCGGCCGGGCGCTGGGGATCTATACCCTGGTGCACGAGCGCGAGGCCCAGGTCTTCACCCTGTTCGGACGGGTGATCGGGGTGATCGACCAGCCGGGGCTGCGCTTCCCGGTCCTGAAGTTCGGACCGAGCGCGCTGCTCGTCCCCTTCTTCGGCAAGCAGTACCCGGTCAACACCACGCTGCGCCAGCACTACCTGCGCGATCAGATGGTCAACTCGGGGGAGGGGACACCCATGGGGGTGGGGATCTGGTACGAGATGCAGGTCAACGACCCGGTCGCCTACCTCTTCACCAACGCCAACCCCGAGGGCTCACTCCAGGCCAACGTGGCGAGCGCGACCATCTCCACCCTGAGCAACCTGGAGATGGACAAGATGCTGGAGGACCGCCACCAGTTGAGCCGGCAGGTGCGCGAGACCGTCTCGCCGCTCTCCGAGCGCTGGGGCTACCGGCTCGGGTCCGTGTACATCCGCAAGGTCGCCTTCACCGACCGCCAGATGGTCGAGAACATCACCGACAAGGTGGTCAAGCGTCTCGTGCAGGTCACCAGCGCGATGAAGCAGGACGGCGAGAACCGCGTGGGGCTGATCAAGAGCCAGACCGCCTACAAGGTCTCCCAGAAGATGGCCGAGGCCGCCGCCACCCGACCCGCGGTGGTCGGCCGGGCCCTGAACGAGATCGCCCAGCGCGACCCCGAGATCCTGAGCGCCGTGCTCGACGTCATGGAGGTGCAGGAGCTGGTCCAGTCGCGGGCGGAGGTCGATGTCCTCACCGGCGACGTCCAGGTCCTGGTCGACCTGGGCGGCGGGGGCTAAACCGGTCTCGCCGGGACGGCGAACGTCAGCCCGACCGACCCTCGGCCGCCGGGGCATCTGGGGGCTCGACTTCGCCGGGGTGACGGATCTCGTTCGGGGCGAGCAGCATGTAGAAGGCGGGCACCACGAAGAGGGTGAAGAGGGTGCCGATGCCGAGACCAGTGGCGATCACCAGTCCGATGTGGAAGCGGCTGACGGCACCCGGGCCGGTGGCCGTCAGCAGCGGAATCATGGCGACGATCATCGCCACCGTCGTCATCAGGATCGGACGCAGGCGGATGCGCGCCCCGCGCTCAACCGCTTGACGCTTGGGCAGCCCCTGGCGCTCGCGGAGCTGATTGGCGAACTCGACGATCAGGATGCCGTTCTTGGCGATGATGCCGATCAGGGTGATCAGCCCCACCTGCGTATAGATGTTGACGCTGGCGAACCCGAGGGTCAGGAAGGCCATGGCCCCGAACACCGACATCGGCACCGAGACCAGGATGATGAAGGGGTCACGCCAGCTCTCGAACTGCGCGGCCAGCACCAGGTAGATCACCAACAGGGACATGAAGAAGGTGATGACGAGCGCGCTGCCCTGGCGCGCGTACTGGCGGGACTCGCCCATGAAGTCCCAGCCGTACCCGCGCGGGAGGATCGCGCGGGCCTCGCCCTCCAGGTAGGCGATGGCGTCGCCGAGCGGTACCCCCGGCGCCATGATCCCCTCGACGGTCACCGAGTTGAGCTGCTGGAACTGGGTGCGCTTGGACGGCTCCACGCGGTCCTCGAAGTGCACGAGGCTGCCGAGCGGGACCAGCTCACCGGAGGCCGAGCGCAGGTAGTACTCATCCAGCATGGCCTTGTCGAGCCGGTACTGGCGCGCGACCTGCGGGATGACCTCGTAGCTGCGCTCCTCCAGGCTGAAGCGGTTGACGTAGCCGCCGCCCAGCATGGTGGCGAGGCTGCGGCCGATCTCGCGCATGTCGATGCCGAGATCGCCGGCGCGGTCGCGGTCGATCACCAGGGTGGTCTTGGGTCGGGTGAATTCCACCGACTTGCGCAGGAAGAGGAACTTGCCGCTGCCCATGGCGCGGCCGATCAGCTCGCCGGCGAGGGCGTCGAGCTCCTCGTAACCGGCATCGGTGGTGATCACGAACTGCATCGGCAGCCCCCGCCCGGCGCCGGGTAGACTGGGCCGCGGGAAGGCCGCGGTCTGCAGCCCCGCGACCGCGCCGAGCTTGCCCTGGAGCTCGGGCTGGACCTCCATCTGCGAGCGTTCGCGCTCGCTGGTGGAGCTCAGCTTGAAGCCGCCGAAGGTGACGCTGGTGTCCCCGCCGAAGCCCACCAGCACGAAGCTCTCGTGGTACTCCGGGATGGTCTCGAAGATGTCGATGATCTGATCGGCGTAGATCTGGTTGTACTCCACCGTGGCCGTCTGCGGCCCGACCGCCTGGAAGAACAGGATGCTCTGGTCCTCGGTCGGGGCGAGCTCCGACTGGCTGGTGATGAACATGGCCCAGATCCCGCCGAGCACCAGCACCGCGAAGAGCAGCATCACCGAGGGAAACTCCAACACCCGGTGCAACGCGCCCTCGTAGCGGTCCGAGAGCCAGGTGAAGAAGCGCTCGACGCCGCGCTCGAAGCGCCCCGCGCCCCCCGCCTCGCGCAGCACCTTGCCGCTCAGCATCGGCGAGAGGGTCAGCGCCACCACCCCGGAGACCAGCACCGCCCCGGCGAGCGAGAAGGCGAACTCGGTGAAGAGCGTCCCCACCAGCCCGCCCATGAAACCGATGGGGGCATAGACCGCGACCAGGGTGGTGGTCATGGCAATGATCGGGACGGCGAGCTCGCGCGCCCCGTCGATCGCGGCCTGAAAGCGCGGCTTGCCCTCCTCGATGTGGCGGTGGACGTTCTCGACCACCACGATGGCGTCATCGACCACCAGCCCGATGGCGAGCACCATCGCGAGCAGGGTGAGCAGGTTGATCGAGAAGCCCATCAGCAGCATCAGGAAGGCGCCGCCCACCAGTGAGAGCGGCACTGCGACCGCCGGCACGATCGCCGCGCGGATCGACCCGAGCGAGAGAAAGATCACGAAGAGCACGATCAGGACCGCCTCGGCCAGGGTGCTGAACACCTCATCGATCGAGTCGCGGATGAACACGCTGGCGTCGTAGGGGATGTGCACCCCGAGCCCCTCGGGGAGCTGGGCGCGCAGGTCCGGCATCAGCTCATGGACGCGCTGGGCGACCGAGAGCGGGTTCCCCCCCGGGGCCTGCTCGATGCCGACGAAGATCGACGGTATGCCCTTGTAGAGGGTGATGCTGTCGTAGTCCTTGGCCCCCAGCTCGACCTCGGCCACGTCGCGCAGGCGCACCAGGGTGTCGCCCTCGGTGAGGACCACCAGGTCGCGGAAGTCCTCTACCTGGCTGACGTCGGTGGTGGCTGCGAGGTCGACCGCGAAGTAGCGGTCCTTGAGCCCGCCGACCCCGGAGAGGTAGTTGTTGCGGCGCAGGACGTCCTCGACGTCGGTCGCGGTCACGCCGAGCGCCGCCATGCGCTGGGGCTCGAGCCAGACGCGCATGGCAAAGGTCTTGTTGCCGATCAACTGCGCCTTGGCGACCCCGGGGACCGCCTGGAGCTGGGGCTGGACCACCCGCAGCAGGTAGTCGGTGATCTGCGAGAGGCTCATGGTCTCGCTGTAGAACGCCATGTACATCAGCGCGGTCGGGTCGCCGGTGGTGGCGTCGATCACCGGGTCCTGGGCCTCGGCGGGGAGGACGTTGCGCTGGCTCGCCACCTTGGCCTGGATCTCGGCGACCGCGGCCTTGGGGTCGTAGTTGAGCTCCATGTGGGCCTCGATCACCGAGACGCCCTGGGAGCTGGTGGAGAACAAGTAATCGATCCCCGCCGCCTCGGCGATCGCCTGCTGCAAGGGCGTGGTGATGAAACTCTTGACCAGCCCACCGCCGGCACCGGGGTAAGCCGTGGTGATGGTCACCACGGTGTCGCGCGTCTCGGGGTACTGGCGGACCTCCAGGCTGGTGATGGCGCGCAGGCCCACGACCAGGATCAGCAGGCTCACGACGCTCGCGAGCACCGGGCGGTGGACGAAGATGTCGGTGAATCTCATGACGCGCGGCGCTCGTCGGATCGATGAGGGGCGCAGGGCGAGCCGCTCGGGACGGACGCCGCAGGAGTGGCCCGTAGAGGCCGCTTATGCTGACCGCTTTGCCGGCCGCGCGGAAGGGGAATCGCTAGCGTGCGGCGGCGCGAGGCCGGCCGCGTCGACGGGGTGATCTGGGGGTGTTCGCGAGGCCTCGGCCCGAGGTGGGCGCGGAGTGGCACCGCGCCGCGGGCGGACGGGCTGCCCAACCTCAGTCGTCGTACCGGTAGCCGCAGCGGCCCTTTTTCCACAAGCCGTAGGGGCAGGGGTTGCCGGAGTAATAGCGGGGCTCCTCCACGTAGTAGCGCCGCCCTCGGTAACCATCGGTCGCCACCGCGGTCCCCACTGCGGCGCCGAGCCCACTGCCGACGATGGCGCCATTGCGCCCGGCGAGCTCCGCGCCGAGCAGGCCACCGAGGGCTCCGCCGAGGCCGCCGCCGACGGCCGACCGGGTGCTGAGATCCCCCGCAAACGCCGCTGCGGTGGACAGGCTGAGGGTCATCAGGATCGCGGCTGTCTTGGCCAACATCGCTCGTTCCTCCAGATTCGGATGTACTTAAGGGGGATGGTATCGGGGGCAAGCTGAATGCCGGCTGAACGCGCGGCGCATGCCCCACGGCGGCTCAGCTCGGCGGCGCCCAGAAGAAGGAGACGTCCGCGGCACCCGCAGCCGGCACGTTGACCTGGCGCGTCTGCGCCTCGCCGGCGTGACTGACGGTGACGCGGTAACGCCCCGGGGGCATCCGCGCCCAGAGGTACGGCCCGTCGGAGACGGTCTCCAGCCGCATGTTGCCCGCCTGGTCAGCGACCGTGACGGCAATGTCGGCCAGGTAGGAGCCGGTAGAATAGGCGAAAAGCAGCCGTAGGTTGTACTGCCCGCGCACCGGCATCATTTCCTCGCGGCTCTGGACGCCGATGCCCCCGGTCACGTAACTGATCTCGCCGAAGGTACGGACCTCGACCGCCCCAGCCGGGGTGATCGAGGCGGCCCCGGCGAGCAGCATCGCGGCGCCGAGGGCTCGGGCGAGAGGCGCGGATTTCGCAGGCATTCGGGGCCTCATCGGGGTTTGGCGCGCGTTCACGAAGCGACATGCCGCCCCGCGCTCGCGCGGAAAGCTAGCCTGTGATTGGCGCCGAATCAAGATCAAATAAGGTCACCGGCCCCGAGTGCTCGGTTCGGCCGGGACGTCTCCTCGCCAATCAAGGCGGCGCAAAAGGTTGTTTCGGGTCTGTTACCGTGAGAACGCGCCGCCGGCGCCCCCAGTCGCCTTCGTCCTCCGAGGGGGGCCAGGCTGAGGGTAACCCGGCATTAGGGCCCTGTCCTCATCGGTCCGGGCGACACGGGCGTCATGCCGGGTTAGGGCCCCAGCGGTCCCTCCTCGCTCGGGACCAGCGAATTGTCGATGATCACCGGCTGGTCGTTGCGCAGCTTGACCTGTCCGGCAATGACCACACGGTCGCCCTTCTGGAGCCCGGCGACGATCTCCACCCGGCCCCCCTGGGATTCCCCGGTGGTCACCGGGCGGCGGAGCACCACGTCCTGCCCGTTCTTCGTCTCGATGACGAACACGCTGTCGCCGTAAGGCGCGAAGGTGATCGCCGTGCGCGGGAGGGTCAGCAGCTCCTCGCGGGCCGGCAGGAGGGTCGCGACCTCGGCGAACATCCCCGGGCGGAGCAGCAGCTCGGGGTTCTCCAGGATGGCCCGCACCCGCACGGTGCGGGTCTTCTCCTCCACCCCCGCGTTGATCGCGGTGATCCGGCCGCGGAACTCGCGTCCCGGATAGGCCGCGACCTGGACCACCACCGGCTCGTTCTCGGCGAGCTCCGGCAGATGGCGCTCGGGGAGCGAGTAGTCGGCGTAGATCGGCTCCAGGGCGTCGAGGCGGACGATCGGCGAGCCCGGCGCGAGGTATTCGCCCAGGTTGACGATGCGGATCCCGAGCCGGCCCGCGAAGGGGGCGGTAATGCGTTTCTTGGCGATCAGGGCCTCCTTGGCCGCGACTGTCGCCGCCGCGACATCGAGCTCGGCCTTGGCGGCATCGAACTCGGCCTGTGACGCCGAGCGGTCCCGCACCAGGGTGGCGAAGCGCCCCAGCTTGACCTGGGCTAGGTTGCGCTGGGCGACCAGGCCGACGAGGTCGGCCTGATCGACGCTGTCATCGAGCTGGATGAGCAGCTCGCCCTTCTGCACCGTCTGGCCGGACTCGAAGTGGATCTCCCGCACCTGGCCGGCGACCTCGTTGGTCACGAAGACCCCCTGGGTCGCGACCAGGCTGCCAGCGGCAGCCAGCCGCGGCTGCCAGCTCGCGGCCTCGACCTCCGCGGCGGCGACCACCGGTGGCGGGGGCGCGCCCCCCATCGCCATCTGCTGCTGCATCTGATGAAACTTCCAGCCGAAGATGCTGCCGAGGACGGCGCCTAGGAACAGCAGGACGAGGAGCAGGCGTTTGATCATCGCGGGCGGCGGGCGAGTCGGGGCAGGGCCGCGATTGTAGCCCGGGCGACACTCGCGCGCGTGGCCCAACAGGTGGGGCAGGGGACGATCGGCAGCCCGCGGCGGAGCCAGCCCGGTCCGGCGCCGCTCCCGAGCATCCCCTCGCGGACGTTGTAGACGGCGGTGAAGCCCTCGGCCGCAAGCAGACGCTGCATCCGGGCGCCGCGGGTGCCAGTGGCACCGATCAGGGCGACCGGTGCCGAGCGGTCGCCGCCGCTGAGCGACAAGACCTCGGCGACGAGCGCCTTGGACCCACCGGGCTGCACCATCGCCACCCGATCCGCGCCCTCGGAGACACCGGTCTGACGCCACTCACGCGGGCTGCGGCGTCCATGGTTCGTCGGTGCGTCGTCAGAAAAGACAGCGAATTAACCGGTCGAGATCAGGTTGAGCGCCCCGTGCAATCGTTTTCGTCATCGTAATCGGGGAGACGGCGCGGTTCGGGCACGAGCAACGGGACGGCTACTGGGCTCCGGTCCCTTACCTCGCGCGGCAACCCGGGACACCAATGTCGCGATCTGAGGGGGGACTTGGGGCGCTACGAGGACCTCGACAACGACAGCGACGAGATCGCGTCCGTTCTGTTACTCATCGTCGCCGGCAAGCGCCTCGACCCACATCGCGGTCGCCCCGGCCACCGCGCTCGGCATGACGACGAAGTTGAGCACGGGGATCATGGTCATGCCCGCGGCGGTGGCGCCGAAGCCGAGGGCGAGTGCGCGGCGCCGGCGCAGTCGCCCGCGGATCGCGCGGAGCCTGAGTCCGTGGTTGCCCATCGGGTAGTCCGAGTACTCGAACGCCAACATCCAGGCGGTGTAGAGGAACCACAGGAGCGGTGCGGCGACGTTGACGCCGGGGATCAGGAAGAGCAACAGGAATGGGACCGCCCAGAGCAGGATGTAGAGCAGCTTGCGCAGCTCGTCGATCAGGGTTGGGGCGAGCTCGATCAGGACCTTCTTGAGCCCGCCCCCCTCGTTGAGCGGCCGTCCGGTGAGGTGGAGCTCGACCTTCTCGGCCAGGAGGCCGTTGAAGGGCGCGGCGAGGAGATTGGCGACTAGGGTGAAGGTGTAGAAAACGACGATCAGCAGCGCCAGCACGAACAGCGGCCACAGGACCCACTCCAGCCATTGGAGCCAGGCCGGGACCTTCGACTGCATCCAGGCGATGAAGGTTTCGAACGACACCACGCCGTACCAGACGGCCGCCGAGAAGACCAGGACATTGATCAGGAGCGGAACGAGCACGAAGCGTCGCAGCCCCGGCTGTGCGATCAGCCGCAGTCCGCGCAGGAGATAGCGGGCACCCGAGGTGGCAGAGACCGGCATGGGCAGTAGCGGTGGCCTGGCTTGATACAGCGGATTATACGGGTGCCGCGGTATCGCGGCGCCGAGGTTGATTCACGCCGACATCGGCCCGTATCTAGGGCGGAGCCCGCGCCCAAACAGGCGACCGCAACCAAGGCGTGCCGGGTCCCGGCATCGCCACTGGGAGGACCAATGGATCCCATCATCGCGCGTTTCACGGCCCTATCGACCCGCCCCGACGCGGAGCTCGATCTGGTGGAGGGGGCGCTTGAGATAAGCCGTTTGTTTCAGGATGGTGTCGACGAGGCGTGGGTCCACGACCGGCTCGACGCGCTCGGCGATGAGGTCCGTTGTGAGCTGACCGATGATCCCGATCTCGCGGCCCAAGTCGAGGCGCTCAACCGGGTCCTCTTCGGTCGACCGGGCTTCGCAGGAAACCGCGACGACTTCAACGACCCGCGAAACAGCTTTGTCGACCAGGTCCTGGAGCGCCGGCTCGGCATCCCGATCAGTCTGTCGCTGGTCTATGTCGAGGTCGCCCGGCGCGCCGGGGTCGCCGCCTGGGGCGTGGGTTTTCCGGGGCACTTCCTGGTGAAGCTCGGACAGGGTGGGCGCACGTTGGTGGTCGACCCCTTCAACCAGGGTGTGGTCCTCTCCGCCGACGACCTGGACGCCCGTCTCGCGGGGATCTTCGGCGACCATCGGCTCAGCGTTCGTGCCCACCCCTCGCTGTTGCGGGCGGCCACCCCGCGGGAGATCCTGGTGCGAATGCTGCGCAATCTTAAGGCCGTGTACCTCGGGCGGCGGGAGTCGACGCAGGCCCTGCGCGCCTTGTGCGCTATCCTCGCCCTGGTCCCCGATCTCCCCGAGGAGCTGCGCGACCGGGGGCTGATTTACCGCGAGCTCGGCCATCACCAGGCGGCCCTCGATGACCTGCGCCGCTTTACCGCCCTGTCGGACGACGGGCCGGCGATCGCCGCCGTCGCCGCGGTGATCGACGAGCTGGCCGAGCGGCCGATGTGGGTGCATTGACCGGATGCGCGTGGCGGGCGGCGGCGTCGGCGCCCGTCGTAGCTTGGGTGATCTGTCGTGAGAGGATTATCGGATAAGCTCCTTCTATCGTTCGCAAAAATCGGTCGACAGGCCGCCGAGGAGCTGATCGATCGCCTCCCTGCCTACCAGGTCGCACTCTGGCCGGACGGCTGGGAGCTGCTCCCCGGCGGCGCGGTTCGGGTGCGCGACACCCATGCCATGGCGGAGGCCCGGCGCTGGTATCTCCTGGCCGAGCGCAACCAGGCCGGGGCCCGTGGCCAACGGTTGATGGCCCTTCACGGGGTCGTGCCGCGCGCGGTGGTGGACCTCAAGGGACGGCGGTTCGCCTCCGAGCAGGTCGCCTCGGTGGCCCTGAACCTGGTGGCGGGGGACTGGCTGCGACTACGGCGGTGCGCGCTGCGAGCGGCGCCCTGTGAGGCCCTCGCCGCGCGTGCCCTCGCCTGGAGCGGTTCGCGCCATTCCGCCTCCGAGGACGCCCGATCGGTGGGCGGGCTGGTTGCCGAGGTCTTGCGCGCTTGCGCCGCGGAGCGGCTGATCCCCGACGCGCGCTATCGGGTCGACGTGCGGGCCGACGATGGCTACGGCCTCACCCTGTGGCGCTGCCGACTGCGAGTTGCGCTCGACCCCTACGCCCGCGCCCGGGTCGCCGATGTCTTGGGTGTGGCGCTCATTCCCTGGAACCGGGCCGTGGTGCGGGACGGGGCCGCGGTGCCCATCGTCTCGGTCGAGGTCCTGGGACCGGGCGTGGTGGGGTGGGCCAAGGGTCGGTCTACGGACTATCCGCTTTTCGGCGCGGCGACGGAGGCGGGTCAAGTCCAGTCTGCGGCTACGACACAAGACATTCGGTGAAACAATAGGCTGTCGACGGTTTCTCATCTCATTGACGACCGTACGACCATGGTGCCCGAGCGGGAGAGTAGGTATGCGTCGCGTGCTCTTGCTGACCCTTTTCCTCACCGTCACGGCGGGACCGGCGCTCGGCGAGCCCCGGCGGATCGACCCGGCGGTCGAACAGTTTTGGTCGGATCGGTGCGTGCAGCAGCGACGTGACCGCAACAGGCCCCACACCAAGGATTGCGACAACCCGGCCTACAGCGGCGGCTATCGCGCCCGCGATCCGTATCGCCACCACCAATGGCAGCCCTACGGGCACGGGTCTGGCTGGGGTTTACCGCAGTGGAGGGGTCCCGAGCCCGAGCGGCGGCGGTCCGGCTCGGGCGGCAGTTTTCGCTACCCGAGCCTCGATCCGAGCGGGCGTTAGCCCGCGCCACCGGTCAATCGTCGCGGGCCCGGGGGGGGCCGCTGTCCATACCGGTGGGGAGACCCGCGGCCGGCGGACGGCATGGTGCCCCACCCGGCTGCTGCGGGCATTCACCCAACGCCGCGCGGATCTCGAAAGACAAGGCCCGAGGGCCTAGCCCGTCGCGCGGAGCGGGGTCAGCGCCCCCCGCGCGGGCTGACCCTGACCCCATCGGCGATGCGGTCGTCGGGGTGGGTGATCACAGTCTCGCCGGCGGCCAGGCCCTCGACGACCTGGGCGACCAGCCCGGCGCGCTGCCCGGTGACGACTGGGCGTAGGCGCGCGCGGCCGTCCGCGATAACAAAGACCGCCTGGCCGTCGCCCCGCCGGAAGAGCGCGCTGGTGGGGATCTGCAGGACCTGCTCGCCGTGCCAGAGGACGAAGCTCGCCTCCACCCGGTAGCCGTCGCCGAGCGCCTCCCAGCGCTCGTGGGGCGAGGTGAGATCGGCGATCACCCAGACCCGCTGCTCCTCCACGCCGAGCGCCGAGACCTTGGTGAACCCGACCGGCTCGACGGTGCGCACCAGCGCGTCCAGGGTCCCCTCGCCACCCCAGCGCTCCAGGCGCACCTGGGTCCCGGGGTGCACCCGTACGGCGTCGGCGGAGAGGAGATCGACCTCGACCTCCAGGGCCATGGGATCGCCGACCTCGATCAGCGGCTCGCCGGCCCTGACCACCCCTTCGCTCTTGCGCAGGAGCTTGAGCACGCTGCCGTTGACCGGCGCGCGCAGCGGGACCGGCTTGCGCTCGTCGCCCCCGCCGTCGGCGTATTCCAGGGCGGTCTGGGCGGCAGCGAGCTCGAACCGGGCGACCTCGACGGCGAACCGCGCGGAGCGCAGGTTGGCGCCCGCCTGGCGGTCGCGGCTGCGCGCCTCGTCCAGCTCTTGTTGCGGCACGGTGCGCTCGCGACGCAGCTCCTCCATGCGGTTGCGCTCCTCGGCCATGCGCAGCGCCGCTTGCGCGCGGGACACCCGCGCCTCGGCCTCGGCGCGGCTGCGCGGGTCCAGCACCGGGGAGGGGGATGGCTCCAGACAGGCGAGGACCTGGTCCCAGGTCACCGGGTCGCCGACCTCGAGCTGGATGCGGCGCAGATACCCGGCGACCGGGGCGGAGATGACGAAGCGGTCCTTCACCCGGGTGCGGCCCTCCTCGTCGACGGTCACCGTGAGCGGGGCCTCGCGCACCAGCGCCGCGTCGACCACCAGCGGCCGCGGCCAAAAGCCCCAGGCAAGCCCGGCGATGACCAGTAGGGCCAGGCTGAGCAGTCCGAGCACGCGGGGCCAGGGCATCGCGATTACTCCCGCGTCTTGAGCACGGCGACCAGGTCCAGCCGCTTGAGCCGGAACCAGAGGATGGTCGCCGAGATCAGGGCCGAGGCCAGCACCACGGCGGCGGCGAAGGCGTAGGTGTCGGGCGCGACCACCAGCGCGATGCGGTAGAGGTCGGATTCGAACTGGGTGGCGAGGAACCACCCCAGCGCGCGCCCGAACAGGAACCCGAGCGGCAGGGCGGCGAGGGTCAGCAGCGCCAGCTCGCCGAGCAGGATGTAGGCGATCTCGCCGTGGCTGAACCCCAGCACCCGCAGGCTCGCGAGCTCGCGCCCGCGCTCGGACAGCGCGATGCGGGCGCTGTTGTAGACCACGCCGAAGGCGATGATCCCCCCCAAGAGCGCGGTGATCAGGGTGAAGAAGAGGATGGTCTCCTCCATGGTGCGGTTGAAGCTCTCGATCGCGGTCGACTTGGACACGGTGCCCGCGACCCGCGGCATCTCCTTGAGCGCCGCGTAGACCGCCTTCTCCTGCTCGGGGTCGAGCGCCAGGAATGCCCCGCTCAACGCCGGCCCCTCGCCCATCAGCCGGTTGAGGGCCCGCCGCTCCATGTAGGCCCCGACCCCCATGTACTGCCGCGCGAGCCCGACCACGGGGATCTCCAGCAGCGGGCGGCTGCCCTCGAGGACCTCGGCGACCAGCCGGTCCCCGACGCCTACCCCGAGCAGCTCAGCGAGATAGTCGGTCAGCACCACTCCGCCGGGGGGCAGCTCGATACGGCGGAGCTCCGTGTCGATCAGCCGGTAGAGCTCGCCCTCGGGCTCCAGCCCCTGGATCTGGGTGCGGTAGCTCCGATGTCCCGCACTTAGCCTAACCGGGACGGCGCGGAAGCCCTCGGCGTAGCGCACCCCGGGCAGGGCGGTGATCGAATAGAGCGCGCGCTGGGAGGTCGGCTCGACGAAGCTCAGCATCAGGTCCTCGCGCTGGCTGACGCGATACTGCACGTCGATCATGTAGCCGATGGCGTCGCGCTGGAAGTTCGAGACCACCACGATGCCGCAGGCGCTGGCGATGCCGAGCACGGTCAGCAGGGCCTTGAGCGGCCGGCGCTCGATGTGGCGGGCGATCATCCGGCTCGGCTGGGCGAGCCAGCGCTGCAGCCCCAGGCGCTCGATCAGAGTGGCGCGGTAGAGCGGCGGGGTCTCGGGTCGCATCCCCTCGGCGGGCGGCAGGCCCGCCGCGCGGCCCACGGCGAGCAGGGTCCCGGCGAGCCCGGCGGCCGTGCTGACCAGCGCGGCAAGCGCGATCACCCAGGGCTCCAGCCGGTAGATCAGGAAGGGGAAGCGGTAAAACTCGGCATAGAGTCCGCTCATCCCGCGGCCCATCCACACCCCGACCGCGATGCCCAGGGCGAGCCCCAATGCGACGATCACGAGCACCAGCTTGACGAAGTGCCAGCCGACCTCGGCGTTGCTGTAGCCGAAGGCCTTGAGGATAGCGATCTGTTCGCGCTGGGTGCTGATCAGCCGGGTGACGACCACATTGAGCAGGAAGGCGGCGACACCGAGGAAGATGGTCGGGAAGACCGCGGCCATGGTCTCCAGCCCACGCAGCTCCTCAGTCAGGAAACGGTGGGAGAGCTGGTCGTCGCGGGTGTAGGCGCCGTGGCTGCCGTAGGGTGCGAGCAGGAGATCGAGCGCGTCGATCACCGCAAGCGGGCTGCTCCCGGACTCCAGGGTGATAACGAGGTCGTTGAAGGCGCCTTCGAGGTCGTAGGCGGCGGCGAGGGGCCGGCGCCCCATCCAGAGCACTGCGTAACGCTCGTAGTCGGGGAAGAGACCGCCCGGCGGGAGCTGGTAGATGTACTCGGGCGAGAGGCCGATGCCGACGATGGTGAGCGCGCGCTTGCGCCCGTTCAGGACCACGGGGACGCGGTCGCCGAGCGTCAGACCATGGGCCTCGGCGAAGGTGTCGGAGAGCACCGCCTCGTCGGCCCGGCCCGGCTCGGGGAGCCGCCCCTGGCGGAGATACAGCCGGTTCAGCAGCGGCTCGCCGCTCTCCGGCAGCGAGACCAGGGTCGCGATCACCGGGTCGGTGAAGCCCGGGAGTTGGACGTTGGCGGCCGCGACCACCCGCCCCTCGGCCTTGTCGATGCCCGGCAAGGCGCGGACGCGCTCGACGAGCGACTCGGGGGCGCGCTTGACCCCGGCGAAGACCTGGGCGAAGCGGTGCTCGCGGTAGTAGCGCTCCTGGGTGAAGATCAGCGAGTCGTAGGTGGAAAGCGACATCACGAAGGTCGCGATGCCGCCCACCAGCACCAGGGCGATGGCGAGCACCATGCCGCGCATGCCCCAGAGGTCGCGCAGGAGCTTGCGGTCGAGCGCCCTCACCAGGAGATCTCCCGCGGCGACTTCTTGTGCGGGTTTACGCGGACCTCGGCGATCTCGCCGTCGGCGAGGCGTACCACCCGGTCGGCCATGGCGGCAATGTCGGCGTTGTGGGTGATCAGGGCGGTGGTCGCGCCGAGCTCGCGATTCACCCGCTCCAGGGCCTCCAGGACGGTGATCCCCGTGGCCGAATCGAGTGCCCCGGTCGGCTCGTCGCACAGCAGCACCGCCGGGTTCTTGGCGATCGCGCGGGCGATGGCCACGCGCTGCTGTTCGCCGCCGGAGAGCTGGGCCGGGAAGTGGTCCAGCCGAGCGCCGAGCCCGACCAGGGTGAGGGCGTCCTCCGGGCGCATGGGGTGGCGCGTGATCTCGGTCACCGCGGCGACGTTTTCACGCGCCGTCAGGCTTGGGATCAGGTTATAGAACTGGAACACGAAGCCGACGTGGTGGCGGCGGTACTCGGTCAGCCGCCGCTCGCTGGCGTGGGTGAGGTCCCAGTCGCGGTAGCGCACCTCCCCGCTGGTCGCGGTGTCGAGCCCGCCCAAGATATTGAGCAGGGTGGACTTGCCGCTCCCCGAGGGGCCGAGCAGGACGATCAGCTCGCCGGGGTAGAGCTCCAGGTCCACCCCGCGCAGGGCGTGGACCTCCACCTGACCCATGGCGTAGACCTTGGTGACCCCGCGGACCTGGAACAGGGGCACGCGCTCTGGGACTTGGGCGGGCTCGCCCATGGGGCTGGCTACTGTGACCGCTCGGCGATTACAAGCGGGAGGAGGGCACTCGACCGCACCGACCCCTGGGGGGCCGTCGACCCGCTCGTGGCGCGGGTCCTCGGGCCAGGTGAAGTCGTCCCCGTGGGTGTAGACGGCGGTCACGCAAGGCGTCGCTCATGATGCCCCAAAGACATGGAAGGCCACCCTTGAGAGTGTATACCCCTGAGATCGCGATTTTCCGCCGTGAGGCGGGCGATCGCACCAAGTCGGGGCGGGCGGGCTCAGGCTGCACCCGCTGAGGGCGAGCGCGGCGCGATCAGGCGGCGTCCAGTCGCTCCAGTGCCGGGACGACGACCGGGGCCATTGGGCGGATCAAAAGCGAACGACCGGTCATGGCCGGGTGCTCCGGAAGTCCCATCAGATGCAGGACCGTTGGGGCCACGTCGGCCAGGCCGCCGCTGGCGGCTAGGAGCCACCGCTCCTGGTCGACGACCAGGAAGGGAACGGGATTGGTGGTGTGCTGGGTGTGCGGCTCATCGGTCTCGGGGTCGACCATCAGGTCGCAGTTGCCGTGGTCGGCCGTGAGGATCGCCGAGTAGCCCGCCGCGATGGCCGCGTCGAGCACGCGTCCGACCTGGTGATCGAGGGCCTCGACCGCGCGGATCGCGGCGTTCATGTCACCGGTGTGGCCGACCATGTCCCCATTGGCGAAGTTCACCACGATGAAGCCGTAGCCCTCGCCGATGGCGCGGATGACGGCGTCTGCGACCGCCGGCGCGCTCATTTCGGGCTTGAGGTCGTAGGTGGCGACCTGCGGCGACGGAACTAGATGATGCTCCTCGCCGGAGAGAAGCTCCTGACTACCCCCATTGAAGAAGTAGGTGACGTGCGCGTACTTCTCGGTCTCGGCGCAGTGGTACTGGCGGATGCCCGATGCGCTGAGCAGGCGGTTGAGGGTGACGGCTGGGGCCTCGGGGGAGAAGGCGTAGGGCAGGGCGAGTCGTCGGTCGTACTCCATCATGCAGGTCACGTCCGCGAGCCGCGGCTCGCCGCGGTCGAAACCGTCGAACTGGGCCTCGGCCAGCGCGGCGACGATCTGCCGCGGTCGGTCCTTGCGGAAATTGAAGGAGATCAAAGGCTCGCCGGCGGCGATGCCCTTGTAGCCGCCGATGACGGTCGGCGGGATGAACTCGTCGGTCTTGCCTGCGGCATAGGCGTTCTCGATGGCGGCCAAGGCGCTCGGTGCGCTGCGCCCCCGCCCGAGAACCATGGCGCGCCAGGCGCGCTCGGTACGATCCCAGCGGCGGTCGCGGTCCATCGCGAAGTACCGCCCGGCGACCGTCGCGACGGCCCCGCGAGCGGCGCTCAACGCGCGCTCGATGTCGCGGAGCCCATGGAGCGCGGACTTGGGCGGCGTGTCCCGTCCGTCGGTGACAAGGTGTACCAGCGGCTGTGCCCCCTTGGTGCGGCACAGCTCTACGAGCGCGAGGAGATGGGAGACGTGGCTGTGCACGCCGCCGTCCGAGGCGAGACCGAAGAGGTGCAGCGGGCGGCCAACCGAGACGGCCCGTTCCACGGCGGCCACCAGGGCAGGGTTGGTCCCGAAGCTGCCGTCTGCGATGGCGTCGTCGATCAGGACCAGGTCCTGGCGCACGACGCAACCACTGCCCAGGGTCAGGTGGCCGACCTCGGAGTTGCCCATCTGCCCGTCCGGCAGGCCGACGCCGGCCCCTGAGGCGTTGAGCAAGGTGAACGGATAGCGGAAGAAATACTCGTCGAGCCGCGGGGTGCGTGCCGCGGCGATCGCATTGTTGATCTTGCTCGGGTTGATGCCGAAGCCGTCGAGGATCATCAGCACGACCGGGGTCGTTGGGGTGCGAGCTTGCTCAGTCATGATGCGGTCTATGGCGGTGTCGGACGTTCGGGTAGCGTGCAGCAAGATCGGTGCCGGGTGTCATGATCCGCGGCCGACCGGCGCCCGCTGTCCCTGATTCGAAAAAGGTATGGGCTGTCCTTTGAAATTTCGATCAATGGGCCAGGACGCTCAGGCGCGCCGCCCAGGGTTGACGAGCCGCTTCATGTCGCGCACGGCGGCGTGGAGCCCGTAGAAGATCGCCCGAGCGATGATCGCGTGGCCGATGTTGAGCTCCGAAATGCCAGGGATGGCCGCCACCGCCTTGACGTTGTGGTAATCCAGGCCGTGCCCGGCGTTGACCTGCAGCCCCAACCCGACGCCTTGGACCACCGCACGGCGGATGCGCTCTAGCTCGGCCGCCCGCTCCGCGGGAGCTCGGGCGTCGGCGTAGCGCCCGGTGTGGATCTCCACCACGGGGGCACCGATCTCGTGCGCCGCCTCGATCTGCCCAGGCTCCGGGTCGATGAACAGCGAGACGCGGATGGCGGCCTCCGCGAGCATGGCGCAGAAGTCCCTGAGCTGGGCGCGGCTACTGGCAACGTCGAGCCCGCCCTCCGTGGTCAGCTCCTCACGGCGCTCGGGCACCAGGCAGCAGTCCGCCGGGCGGATGCGCCGGGCGATCGCACCCATGGCCGGGGTGGCGGCCATCTCCAGGTTCATGCGTGTCTGCAGGATGTCGCGCAGGGCCTCGACGTCGCGGTCCTGGATGTGGCGGCGGTCCTCGCGCAGGTGCAGGGTGATGGCGTCGGCCCCCGCCTGCTCGGCCACCAGGGCGGCCTGGATCGGCTCGGGATAGCGCGTCCCGCGCGCCTGGCGAAGGGTCGCGACGTGATCGATGTTGACCCCGAGTAGGATCTCTCGGTGGCTTAGCTCAGACATGGGCTAGCTCCAGCTCGGCGCATTTTTTGAGGCGACGCGGATTACTGGCGATCCTAGCCAAAATCAGCACGCGGTCCGCGAGGCGCGACGCTGGGACCGCTTCGTTCCCAAGCGCTCAGTCGCTTGAGAACGGCGGCACATCCCTGTTCCGAGGGGAACGCTGAATCAATCAGCGTGTCCCTGGGTCTCATGAAAGACCAGCCCGCAGAGCAACGCGAAACCCGGCGTAACGATGCAGGGCAAGATGCGTCGCACCCCTTCGGCGTTATTTGCGCCCATTGGCGTTCATTTGCGGACTGATGCTCTCTTCAGCTTCATTGGCGCTCATTTGCGGCTGATTCGCTCTCGGCCGGCGGCGGAACAGCTCGCGGGTCTTGAGCGGGCGCGGACCCAGGTGGGGCGCGAGCAAGGCGCGTGTCAGGTCCCTTGCCTCGCGCGCCTGGGGACCCGTCAGCGGTGTATCACCCGCCAGGCGCAGCAGGGTGTCGCCGGAGATCCCGTCCGCCTCGGTCTCGGCGACCGGACACATCCCAAGCTCCGCCACGAAACGGTAGCGCTGACTCGACACGACGGGCTCACCAGTCCCAGCCTCGCGGTCGAGCGCGACGGCGTAGCCGAGCTCGCGCAGCAGTTGCAGCTCGAAGCGTCGCAGCACCGGCTCGGCCTCGGCGTGCGCCGCCAGCTCGCCGAGGGAGGCATGGTAGAAGGCGAAGACCGCGGCATGGGGATCGGCCCGGCCGAGCAGGCGCATCAGGAGCTCGTTGAGGTAGAACCCACAGTAGAGCCGCTCCCCGGCGAGTGGGAACCGGCGGCCCCCGGACTCGCAGCGGGTCAGGGTGCGGACCTCGCCCGTGCCGCTCCACGACAACCAGAGGGGCTGAAAGGGTTGCAGCAGTGCGACCGCCCCGCTCTTCGGCCGCCGGGCGCCCTTGGCCACTGCCGGAAAGCGCCCATGAGCGCCCGCGAAGACCTCTACGACCAGGCTGGTGTCGCCATAGTCCCGCCGATGCAGCACGAAACAACGCTGCAGGTGATCGCGCGCCTGTGCGTCCAAGGGTCAGTGAAGAGTCAAAACAAGTTGAACAGTGCCCATGGTCGTCGTTGTCGTGGTCGGAGATCGCATTGGGGGCTGATTACTAAGCTCAGGCAGCGACGCCGAGAGGTACGAGAGAATCCGGGGCTATAGGACGACCTCGATGACGACAACGAGCATGTTGCTAACTTCGCCTTCGGCGGATTGAGTTATTCGTGACCGATTCGTTAGCGTATAGCCTCTGGGGGCTATGGCTCAAGAATTAGAGAGAGGCAGGTGGGTTGGCGTTGAATCATTCTCGAATACGCACATCCCTCCGCAATCCGCTCACCCATCCCGATACCCCAGGCTCGCGAGCGCCGCCTCGTCGCTTGACCAGCTCTTCTTGACCTTGACCCAGACCGAGAGGTGCACAGGTCGGTCGAAGAGGGCCTGCATCTGCAGCCGCGCCTCGCTCGCGGCGGCCTTCAGCGCCTCCCCGCCCTTGCCGATGATGATCGCCTTCTGTCCCGGGCGCTCGACCCAGATCAGGGCGTCGATGCGGTAGCGGCCGTCGGCCTCCTCGAAGCGCTCGATCTCCACCGTGGTGGCGTAGGGGAGCTCCTCGCCGTAGCGGCGGGTGAGCTGCTCGCGCAGGAGCTCGGCGGCAAAGAAACGCTCCGATCGATCGGTGATCTGGTCGTCTGGAAAGACGTTCTCCGCCTCGGGCAGGGCGTCGAAGACGCACTCGGTGAGTCGCTCGGTCTGCGTCCCCTTGGTCGCCGAGATCGGTACCATCTCCAGGAACCCGTGGCGGTCGCCCAAGGCCTGCAGGTAGGGCAGGAGCCGTTCCTTGTCTTTGACCTCGTCGACCTTGTTGATCACGGCGATCGCCGGTGTGCCGCCCGCGGCGACGGCCTCGAGCGCCTTGGCGTCCTCGCGGGTGAAGCGCAGGGCCTCGACGACGAAGAGGACCAGATCGACGTCGGCGATCACCGCACGGGCAGCCCGGTTGAGATAGCGGTTGAGTGCGCTCGCACCGCGCTCGTGGATGCCAGGGGTGTCGACGAAGATCGCCTGCCCGCGGTCCCCGGTGAGGATGCCGAGGATGGCGTGACGGGTGGTCTGGGCCTTGTGTGAGGTGATGGCGAGCTTCTGTCCAAGCAGCCGGTTCAATAGCGTCGACTTGCCGACGTTCGGCCGGCCGATGATCGCCACGTAGCCGCAGCGGTTGGCGTCAGCCGTCATCGTCGAGCACCCGCAGCATCAGCTCGGCGGCCTGCTGCTCAGCGCGGCGGCGGCTGGTGCCGTCGCCCTCGGTGCTCTGGCCGGTGTCGCCGAGGGTGCAGCGTACGCGGAAGGTCTGGGCGTGCTGACTGCCCCCAATGGCGAGCACCGCGTAGTCCGGAAGCGGCCGGTGGTGGGCCTGGAGGCGCTCCTGGAGGCGGGTCTTGGGGTCTTTGGAGCTGCCGAGCTCGCTCACCGCGTCGAGGGGATCGCGGAAGATCGACAGGATGACCGCCCGGGCGCCCGCAAAACCCTGCTCCAGATAGACCGCGGCGAGCACTGCCTCAAGCGCGTCGGCCAGGATCGAGTCGCGGGCCTGCCCACCGGTGCGCAGCTCTCCGGCGCCGAGGCGGAGATAATCGCCGAGCCCGAGGCGCCGCGCGATCACGGCCAGGGCCTCCTTGTTGACGAGGGATGCGCGCAGTCGGCTCAGGCGGCCTTCGTCCGCCTGAGGGAAACGCTCGCAGAGTACCTCGGCGATCACGAATCCGAGCAGGGCATCGCCGAGGAACTCGAGTCGCTCGTTGTTCTCCGGGGCGGCGCTACGGTGGGTGAGGGCCTGCTCGAAGAGGTGCGTCGACCCGATAGGCGCACCCAGCGCGCGAGCCAGACGGCGCAGATCCGGGGTCACTGCCTGGGGATGACGACCTTGTGGTCGAACTTGAGCATGGCATCGATGTTGTAGAAGAGCGGCTTGCGTACCTCATACTCGACGCTGAGCTCATAGCCGTTGGTCACCGGCTTGATCTTGAACTCGCGCTGGGTGACGTCCTTGACGTCGTCGATGTAGAGCTGGTTTCCGACTGCGTTGACCAGCGACTGCGGGCCAAGGGGCGAGGGCGGGTCCTTGACCTGCTTGTCCATTGCCGCCTTCACCATCGCGTACTGCATGTAGTGCGGGGCGAGCTTGAGGCCCGCCGTGACGAGCCCAGCAACCACGCCGATCACGACCAGGAGACTGATCAGGCTCAGACCGCCCTGTCGGCGGTGCAGCTCAGACTTGCTCGGGTATCCCATGCTCATTCGATGACCTCTCCGATGCGGCTCCAATCGACCGGAAAGCCGGAGCGTCGGCCGTCCCAGCTCATCCAGATGGCGAAGGCCTTACCCACCAGGTTGCCCTCGGGGACCAGCCCCCAGCAGCGGCTGTCGTTGCTGTTGTCGCGGTTGTCGCCCATGACGAAGTAGCTTTCCGGCGGGACCGTGATCGGTCCGTTGGCGAGCACCCGACACCCGGGGGCAAAGTCGGGCGCAAGGGGGTGGACCAGGATCGCGTGCCCTTGCGGCGTTAACGCCTCGCGCTTGAGCAAGGCGCCGGTCATGCCGGCTCCCGCCCCGACCCCCTGATAGACGCCATCGGGCTCCTGGGGGATGGGCTCGCCGTTCACGTAGAGGGTCTTGCTCGCGTAATAGATCTGGTCACCGGGCACCCCGACCACCCGTTTGATGTAGTCGACTGAGGGCTCCTGTGGGAAACGGAATACCACCACATCCCCGCGCTCCGGCCTGCCGAGGTCGACGAGCTTGGTATTCAGCACCGGCCAGCGCAAGCCGTAAGAGAACTTGTTCACCAGGATGAAGTCGCCCACCAATAGGGTCGGCATCATCGATCCCGAGGGGATGCGGAAGGGCTCGACCAAGAAGGACCGGAGCAGGAGCACGATCAGGATGACCGGGAAGAACGAGCGGGCGTACTCGACCAGCACCGGCTCCTTGTAGGCGCTCGGCGCCGCGCCGCTGGCCAGGGCGCTGCCGCTCGCCGCCGCGCGCGCCAGACGACGGCGGCGGGGAGCGAAGAGCGTGGCGTCAACGAGCCAGATGCCGCCAGTGATGACGCAGGCGAGCACGAGGAAGGTTGGGAAATCGAAGCTCATGATCGGGTTCGTTCCTCCGGGCGGCCGCGGGGACAGGCCTCAGCGCGCTGCCCTGCAAAAAGGCGCTAAGTATCCTTGCCCACCTGAAGTACGGCAAGGAAGGCCTCCTGGGGGATCTCGACCTTGCCGACCTGCTTCATGCGCCGCTTGCCCGCCTTCTGCTTCTCCAAGAGCTTGCGCTTGCGCGTCACGTCGCCGCCGTAGCACTTGGCGGTGACGTTCTTGCGCAGGGCCTTGACCGTGCTGCGGGCGATGACTTTGGTGCCGATGGCGGCCTGGATGGCGACCTCGAACATCTGCCGCGGGATGATGTCCTTCATCCGCTCGGCGAGCTCGCGCCCGCGCACGGCCGCGGCGTCGCGGTGGACGATGAGCGACAGGGCATCGACCCGCTCCCCGTTGATCAGGATGTCGAGCTTGACCAGGTCCGCGACCTGAAAGCGCTTAAGCTCGTACTCGAAGGAGGCGTAGCCGCGACTGGCCGATTTCAGCCGGTCGAAGAAGTCGAGCACCACCTCGCTGAGCGGCAGCTCGTAGCTCGCCTGGACCTGGCCACCGAGATACTGGATCTGTTTCTGCACCCCGCGCTTCTCGATGCAGAGGTTGATGACCCCGCCGAGCAGGTCCTGGGGGACCAGGATGTGGGCCTCGATGATCGGCTCGCGGATCTCGCGGATGCGGCCGGTGTCGGGTAGATCGGCGGGATTGTCGACGCGAATCACCTCGCCGTCCGAGCGCAGGACCTCGTAGACCACGGTAGGCGCGGTGGTGATGAGATCGAGGTCGTACTCACGCTCCAGGCGCTCCTGCACGATCTCCATGTGCAGCATGCCGAGGAAGCCGCAGCGGAAGCCGAACCCCAGGGCCTGGGAGACCTCGGGCTCGTAGAACAGGGAGGCGTCGTTGAGGCGCAGCTTACGCAGGGCGTCGCGAAGGTCCTCGTAGGCATCGGAGTCCACCGGGTAGAGCCCCGCGAACACGCGCGGTTGGATCTGCTTGAAGCCGGGCAGGGGCTTATCCGCGCGGCGGTCGGCGTGGGTGATGGTGTCGCCCACTGGCGCCCCGTCGATCTCCTTGATGCCGGCGATCAGGAAACCGACCTCTCCGGCCCCGAGGCTCTTGCGCTCGGTCTTCTTCGGTGTGAAGACCCCAAGGTTGTCGGCCTGATGGACCCGCCCGGTCGACAGGATGAGCAGCTTGTCGCGCTGGTTGATGCGGCCGTTCACCACCCGCACCAGCGAGACCACGCCGACATAGGGATCGAACCAAGAGTCGATGATCAGGGCCTGCAGGGGCCCCCCGGGATCGCCCTGGGGCGGCGGGATGCGGGCGACCAGGGTCTCCAGTAGGTCCGGGATGCCCTCGCCGGTCTTGGCGCTCACGCGCAGGGCATCCTGCGCCTCCAGGCCGATGATCTCCTCGATCTGCCGGATGACCCCCTCGGGATCGGCCGAGGGTAGGTCGATCTTATTGAGTACCGGTAGGACCTCGAGCCCCTGCTCGATGGCCGTGTAGCAGTTGGCGACGCTTTGCGCCTCGACCCCTTGGGCGACATCGACCACCAGGAGCGCCCCCTCGCAGGCCGCGAGTGAGCGCGAGACCTCGTAGGAGAAGTCGACGTGCCCCGGGGTGTCGATGAAGTTGAGCTGATAGGTCTGCCCGTCGCGGGCACGGTAGTCGAGCGTGACGCTTTGGGCCTTAATGGTGATCCCGCGCTCGCGCTCCAGGTCCATGGAGTCGAGCACCTGCTCGGACATCTCGCGCGCGCTCAGTGCACCACAGAGCTGGATGAAGCGATCGGCGATCGTGGACTTGCCGTGATCGATGTGCGCGATGATGGAGAAATTGCGGATATGGCTGAGGTCGGCCATCGAAGCCGTTGGTGAGTCCTGCGGTAAGAGTCCTGATTTCGGAGGGGCCGCCGCGCAGCACCCCCGCGCGCGGGCGCTGTGCGGACAGCATCGGGGAGATTCGTTGGGGGACGACAAGGTGCGCGATCATAGCAGATCGTCGGCACCGCAAGTAGCCGGTGGTAGCGGCGCTAGCCGCCCGCTTGCCGGGCGCCGTTCCCTCGGCGCCCCGGATCTGGGTCACTCCCGTGGGATGCGGATCGCGAAGAACATGCGGCCGTCGCCGCGCTGGACCAGGGCGGCGACCGACCGGCCGGGCTCCAGGCGGTCGAGCAGCTCGCGGAACTGCTTGGCGTCCTCGATCGGCTGGTTGTCGAGCATCAGGATGACGTCGCCGGGGCGCACGCCGGCGCGCTCCGCCGGCCCGCTCTCGACCCCTTCGACCAGCACCCCGCCGGTCTCCACGCCGAGCGGCTCGCGCTCCTCGGCCGTGAGGTCGTCGATGACGAGCCCGATGCGGTTGGGGCTCGGCGGCTCCACGGGGGCGACGCCGGCACGCACGATCTCCTCGTCCTCGGGGAGCTCGCCGATGACGACCTCGATCTCGCGCAGCTTGCCCCGGCGCAGCACCTCGATCTTCGCCGCCTGACCGACGGGGCTCACGCCGACCAGCGGCGGCAGAGCGCTGGAGGTCGGTACCGGCTTGCCGTTGAAGCTCAGGATCACGTCACCCGGCTGCAGCCCGGCCTGCTCGCCGGGGCTGCCCTTGAGCACTTGGGCGACCAGCGCCCCGCGCGGCTGCTCCATGCCGAAGGTCTCGGCCAGCTCCCGCGTGACGTCCTGGATCAGGACACCGAGCCAGCCGCGGCTGACCCGTCCGGTGGTCTGGAGCTGCTGGACCACATTCATCGCGACGTCGATCGGGATCGCGAAGGACAGCCCCATGAACCCGCCGGTGCGGCTGTAGATCTGGGAATTCACGCCGATGACCTCGCCGTCGAGATTGAACAGCGGCCCCCCGGAGTTACCCGGATTGATGGCGACATCGGTCTGGATGAAGGGGACGTAATTCTCGCTCGGCAGGCTGCGTCCGAGGGCGCTGATGATGCCGGCCGTCGCCGAGTGCTCGAAGCCGAAGGGCGAGCCGATGGCGAGCACCCATTCACCCACCTTGAGGTCACGGGCGGTGCCGATCTTGACGGTTGGCAGGTCGGTCGCGTTGAGCTTGAGTAGGGCGATGTCGCTGCGCTTGTCGGTGCCCACGAGCTGGGCGATGAACTCGCGCCGCTCGCTGGTGCGCACGACGATCTCGTCGGCCCCTTCGACGACGTGGGCGTTGGTCAGCACGTAGCCGTCGCTGGTGATGATGAGGCCCGAGCCGAGTGAGCGCGCCTGGAGACCTTCGTCCGGCACGGGCTCGGCGTCTTCGCCGAAGAAGCGGCGGAAGAAGTCGTACAGCGGACTGTCGGGGGGGATATCCGGCATCGTCCGGCCGAGTGGCGGAGACGGCCGAGCCGAGGATTGCTGGGTGCTGATGTTGACCACCGCCGGCCCGTTCTCCGCGACCAGCGCGGTGAAGTCGGGCAGCTCCCGCGCTAATGCCGTCGCCATGGCCAGGCCGAGCAGCGCGACACCGAGCGTCGCCGGCAGCAAGGGTATGCGTTTCATGCAAACTTCCTCGGGAAAATCGCGATGATGAAATGGTTATTAGGATACAAGGTCCTGCTCACCTTGCCGCCGGCGCCCCGCGGATTCGCCGCCGGGTCTCGCCAGCGGCGTGATCAGGGACGCTGCGCTGGGGTGAGGTCGAGCTCGACCCGCGCGGGGAGCGGCACCGCACGGCGCAGGATCACCGGACGGTAGCGCGGGTCCTCGCCCTGCTTCCGGCCGAACTGCCGCAGCCAAAGCAGGCCGAGGGCCAGTCCGACGACCCCGCCAAGCAGCTCGGCACCGTTGGTGGCGGTCACCGCCATCGCCCCGGCCAGCCAGCCGGCCAGCAGGGCGCCACCGAGCAGGGCGAGCAAAGGGGCGAGATAGGCGGCGAACGCGGCGGTCAGTAGGGCGGCCTCGGGGATCCCGACGACCACCGGGTCACCGGCACGGGCCCCGAGTGCGTTGTGGGCGGTCAAGATCCGCTGGCGGCGACCGAAGTAGCGCTCCAAGAGCGAGGTCCCGCAGCCGCCGACCAGGCCGCAGGCGCTGCACGTGCTTTGACGGCGGCACTCCACCTCGGCCAGGTCACCCTGGGCGACGAGCACCACCCCGGTCTCCTCGATCATTGCTCTGGCCCCGTGTAGTGCAGGCCATCGAGGGTCGTCTCGACGGTCTTGGCTGGGACCTCGCCGACGACGGTGATCTGATGACCGGCAACCCGCCGTCCGAGGGCATGGATGGCGCCCATGCGGGTGGGCCCTGTCAGGCCCTCCTCCGCATCCCCCTCGACGTACACGGATACCGATGCAAGGCCGTCAGACACCACGATCTGCTCCACCATCGACCCCGAGGCATCGCGCCAGCGGTCGTTCATGACGACCTGGAACCCATCGGGTAGGGCGGTGAAGCGCCAGGCGCTGTCCTGCCAGGCGGGCGGCTGCCCGCCCTGGCCGGGCGGCTCGGAGGCGGGGACCGGCTCGGGCGCCGAGGACGCCCCAGCGTCGACCGACGCGATGCTCGTGCCGCCCGGGAGCAGGCTCAGGGAGGTGAACATGATCTGCTCGATCGGCTCAGGGTCCTCGCCGAGGAGGTCTGACTTCAGGGGCAGGCCGCTCTCCTCATCGAGGTAGAAGCGGTAGCCGTAGCGCAGATCGTCGCGCGGGATGATACCGACGACCTGAGTCGGGCGTCCGGCCACGCGCGCGCTGCCGAGCGGGTGGACCAGGTAGTGTGGGCTGATCACCTCGGGGTCGATCAGCCGCGAGCGCAGGATGTCGCTGGCGACGCCGCTGCGTCGAACCGAGATCGGAAGGGTATCGGGGAGCTCGCAGGTGACCAGATCCTGGTCGCGCACGAGCGATCGCACCGGACCGTTCAGGGTCAGGATCTGCTCGTGAGTGCGGCCGTCGTTCCCCACCCGATGCAGCACCCGCAAGGCCTCTAGGCGGTTGTCACGCAGGTAGACGAGGGTGCCCTCGTAGCTTACCGAGCGCAGGGCGGAGACCATCCGCTCGAGGTGATCGACCGGGGTCGAGCCGCCGGCCGGCGCACTGATGAGGACGGCGGACAGCGCGGCGAGCGCGGCGTGCCCGATCCGCACGGACCGCGCTTGCGCGCCCTCAGCGCCCGCTCTCATACCCGACGACCGTCGCGTACGGCATGAATCCCTTGATCCCGGAGGCCGGCGAGTGGGCATGGTGATTGACCAGGAAACGATCCAGCTTGTCCTGCACGGCCGGCTGATCAACCTGCCAGCGGTTGGTCGGGGGCGCGATCAGGAACTGGGGGGGCGGACCGGCGGTCGCGAGGGTCGCTGTTGGTGGTGCCAAGGTCGGCTGTGGGCCGAAGAGCTGCGGGACGGCGAAGACCGCGAGAAATGCCGCCGCGGCGGCAACCGCGGCCCCGGCGAAGGGGCCGATGTGGCGGCGCGGACCGAGACGGGTCGGACGAATCGAGACCGGCTCGCTCTGGATCAGCGCGCGCACGCGCTCGGCGATCTCACGGTGCTCGCCATGCACGCCCTCGCCTCGCAGGGCTTGACCGATCAGGTGATAGCGCTCCCAGACGGCCAGTAGCTCCGGGCTCGACTCCAGAGCCGCGATGGTCGGGTGCACCAGCACGGCATCGAGCTCGCTGTCGACGAGCGCGGAGACGTGTTGACGTTGTTGTTCAGTCATGGCTTGGCCTTGGCACTGTCAAGGGTTAAGCAACGGACGCAGGCGCTTGTCGATGGCCTCGCGCGCCCGGAAGATCCGAGAGCGCACTGTGCCGATGGGGCATTCCATAGCATTGGCGATCTCCTCGTAGCTGAGCCCTTCCAGCTCCCGGAGCACGATCGCGGTGCGCAGGTCGTCAGGCAGGTCATCCAGCGCCTGTTGGACGGTCCGGGCGATCTCATCGGTGAGGAGGTGGCCCTCGGGGGTTGCCACCTCGCGCAGCCGCCCCCCCATGTCCATCTGCTCGGCGACCTCCGCCTCGACGTCGTCGCCCGGCGGGCGCCGTCCCTGGGCGACCAGGTGGTTCTTCACCGTGTTGATCGCGATGCGGTAGAGCCACGTGAAGAAGGCGCTCTCACCACGGAATCCGGGAAGGGCACGATAGGCCTTAAGAAGGGCCTCCTGAGTGACGTCCATCACGTCGCTGGTATCGCGGATATAACGTGAGACGAGGCTCGCCACTTTGTGCTGGTATTTCAGCACTAGCAGGTCGAACGCCCGCTTATCGCCGTCCTGGGCCCGGGTCACCAGCTCATGATCGGTGGGCCGCTCACTCATGGCGGCCGCCCGACACGGCAGGTCCCCGTGATTCCGATGGCATTGACACTACCCCGTGACGAAAGTTCGTGGGCCTGGAGGGGTCGCCCGCGGCGGACTAAGGCGAAAGGTTGACCCACGCTGGCAAGCAGTTCAGTTTATAGGTCTCAGGGTCGCTTTGCACCCGCCCGCAGGGTCAGTCGGGTGCGCCGCTCAACCGCGGGAGACGTTGGGGCCAGTTATGAGCCGTACTGATTCTTTCGACGTGCTGATCATCGGGAGCGGCGCCGCGGGGTTGAGCCTCGCCCTGCGGCTGGACCCGCGCTTGTCCGTCGCCCTGGTCTCGAAGCGGGAGCTCACCGAGGGCAGCACCCTCTATGCCCAGGGGGGGATTTCCGCCGTGTTGGCCGCCAACGACTCGGTGGAATCCCATGTCCAAGACACCCTCGGCGCCGGGGCCGGGCTATGCGACCGGCGCATCGTGCGCCTCGTCGTCGAGCAAGGGCCGGAGGCCATCCGCTGGCTGCTCGATCAAGGGGTCCGGTTCACGCGTGACGAGGGGGCGGACGAGGCCGGGGGCTACCACCTGACCCGCGAGGGCGGGCACAGCCACCGGCGGGTGATCCACGCCGCGGACTCCACCGGCCGCGAGCTGGAGACGACCCTCGAGGGGCGGGTGCGCGAGCGGCCCAAACTGCGGCTCTTCGAGCACCACATCGCGGTGGACCTGATCAGCACTCGCAAGCTCGGACAGGGCAACGGGCGCTGCGTCGGGGCCTATCTACTCGACCGCAAGAGCGGCCAGGTCGGCACCTACCGGGCCCGCTTCGTGGTGCTGGCGACCGGTGGGGCGAGCAAGGTCTACCTCTACACCAGCAACCCCGACGTCGCGACCGGCGACGGGATCGCCATGGCCTGGCGCGCTGGCTGCCGGGTGGCCAATATGGAGTTCATGCAGTTCCACCCGACCTGCCTGTATCACGCGCAGGCCAAGTCCTTCCTGATCACCGAGGCCTTGCGCGGCGAGGGGGCGCGGCTGCTGCTGCCGAACGGCGAGCGCTTTATGGCGCGTTTCGACGAGCGTGCCGAGCTCGCCCCTCGCGACATCGTCGCGCGCGCGATCGACCACGAGATGAAGCGCTTGGGCATCGACTGCGTCCATCTCGACATCTCCCACCGCCCAGCCGACTTCGTCGTCTCCCACTTCCCCACCATCCACGCCCGCTGTCTGGAGCTCGGGATCGACATCACCCGCGAGCCGATCCCGGTGGTGCCGGCCGCGCACTACACCTGCGGCGGGGTGATGGTGGACGAACGCGCCCGCACGGACCTGGCCGGCCTCTATGCGGTGGGCGAGACCGCCTACACAGGCCTGCACGGGGCTAATCGGATGGCGAGCAACTCGCTGCTGGAGTGCCTGGTCTTCAGCGCGCTTGCGGCCCGCGACATCGAGGCCGCGGCCGAGCGCTGGGCAGCCCCGCCCGAGGCCCCCGCCTGGGACGAGAGTCGGGTCGCCGAGCCAGACGAGGACGTGGTGGTCTCCCACAACTGGGACGAGCTGCGCCGTTTCATGTGGGACTACGTCGGCATCGTCCGCACCAACAAGCGCCTGCAGCGGGCGCGCCGGCGGGTCGAGCTGCTGCGCCAGGAGATCATCGAGTACTACAGCAACTACCGCGTCAGCAACGACCTGCTGGAGCTGCGCAACCTCGTCGAGGTGGCCGATCTGATCGTCCAGTCGGCGTTGCGCCGGCGCGAGAGCCGCGGCCTGCATTACACGCTCAGCTTCCCGCGCCGCGACCCCTCGCAGCGTACCCCGACCGTGCTCATCCCCGACGGCTATCAGCCCCGCGGCAGGGGCTGACCGCGGCCGGCGCCGGTCTTTAATGACCTGGCGCAACCAGGAAGCCAAAGTGGTTTTGTGCGCCGCACAAGCCCGGCCTATGATCCCTCGCCGGGCCAACGAGGTCCCATGGTGCTGACATTCGAGTGCGGAGAGCGACAGGCATGAACGACTACGTGCGCCGGCTGAGCGACCTGCGGATGGGCGATGTGCCCCTGGTGGGCGGCAAGAACGCCTCGCTCGGGGAGATGATCCACCACCTGGCCGAGGTCGGGGTGCAGGTCCCCGGCGGCTTCGCGACCACCGCCCACGCCTACCGTGAGCTCCTCGCCGCGGGCGGGCTCGACGAGCGCATCCAGGCCGAGCTCGATCGCCTCGACGTCGACGACGTCACCCGGCTGGCCGAGGTGGGCGCCCAGATCCGCGGCTGGATCATGGCGCAGCCCTTCCAGCCCGCGTTGGAGCGCGCCATTGATGAGGCCTTCGCGACCCTGACGCAGGAGACCGGCAACCCGGACGTCTCCTGGGCCGTGCGCTCCTCGGCGACCGCCGAGGACCTGCCGGACGCCTCTTTCGCCGGCCAGCAGGAGACCTTCCTCAACGTCCACGGTCTGGACGACGTCAAGCGGGCGATCAAGGCCGTGTTCGCCTCGCTCTTCAACGACCGGGCGATCGCCTACCGCGTCCATCAGGGCTTCGCGCACCGCGATGTGGCCCTGTCCGCCGGCATCCAGCGCATGGTGCGCAGCGACCTCGCCGCCTCCGGCGTGCTCTTCACCCTGGATACCGAGTCGGGCTTCCGCGACGTGGTCTTCGTCACCGCGAGCTATGGCCTCGGCGAGATGGTGGTGCAGGGGGCGGTCAACCCGGACGAGTTCTATGTCCACAAGGCGACCCTCGCGGCGGGGCGCCCGGCGGTGCTGCGCCGTTCTGTCGGCGGCAAGGCGATCCGCATGGTCTATGCCGACGGGGGCAGCGAGGACGCGGTGCGCACCGAGCCGGTCCCGGAGGCCGACCGCCGGCGCTTCTGCATCAGCGACGCCGAGGTCGAGGAGCTCGCCCGACAGGCGGTGCTGATCGAGCAGCATTATGGCCGGCCGATGGACATCGAGTGGGCCAAGGACGGGCTCGACGGGCGCCTCTACATCGTCCAGGCGCGCCCGGAGACGGTGCAGAGCCGCTCGGGTCAGGTGATCGAGCGCTACCACCTCCGGGGGCGCGGTGAGGTGCTCGCGAGCGGTCGGAGCATCGGCCACCGCATCGGCGCCGGCACCGCCAAGGTGATTGCGAGCGTCAGCGACATGCACCGAGTCGAGCCCGGAGACGTCCTGGTCACCGACATGACCGACCCCGACTGGGAGCCGATCATGAAGCGCGCCGCCGCCATCGTCACCAACCGCGGCGGGCGTACCTGCCATGCCGCGATCATCGCCCGCGAGCTCGGCGTCCCCGCCGTGGTCGGCTGCAACGACGCCACTGACCGCATCGCCGACGGGGCCGAGGTGACGGTCTCCTGCGCCGAGGGCGACACCGGCTTCATCTACGCCGGCAATCTGCCCTTCGAGCACAAGAAGATCGAGCTCGCCCACATGCCGGAGGTCCCGGTCAAGATCATGATGAACGTGGGCAACCCGGATCGCGCCTTCGCTTTTGCCGCCACGCCCAATGCCGGCATCGGGCTGGCGCGGCTGGAGTTCATCATCAACAACATGATCGGGATCCATCCCAAGGCCCTCCTGGAGTACGACCAGCTTCCCGCGGAGCTCAAGGCCGAGATCGCCCCGCGCATCGCCGCCTATCCGAGCCCGCGTGAGTTCTACGTGATGCGGCTCGCCGAGGGGATCGCGACGCTCGCCGCCGCGTTTGCGCCGAGCCCGGTGATCGTGCGGATGTCGGACTTCAAGTCGAACGAGTATGCCAACCTGATTGGCGGTCCGCGCTACGAGCCCGCGGAGGAGAACCCGATGATCGGCTTTCGCGGCGCCGGCCGCTATGTCGCTGAGAGCTTCCGCGACTGCTTCGAGCTGGAGTGCGAGGCGCTGAAACGCGTGCGCAACGACATGGGGCTCACCAACGTCGAGATCATGATCCCCTTCGTGCGCACCCTGAAGCAGGCCGAGGCGGTGGTCGAGGCGCTTGCCGAGCAAGGCTTGAAGCGCGGCGAGCAGGGTTTGAGGCTCATCATGATGTGCGAGATCCCCTCCAACGCCGTGCTGGCCGACGACTTCCTGGAGCACTTCGACGGCTTCTCGATCGGGTCGAACGACATGACCCAGCTCACGCTCGGGCTCGACCGCGACTCCGCCCTGGTCGCCGCCGACTTCGACGAACGCGACCCCGCGGTGCTACGTCTGCTGGAGATGGCGATCCGCGCCTGCCGCGCCCAGGGCAAGTATGTCGGGATCTGCGGTCAGGGGCCCTCTGACCACCCGGACTTCGCCCAGTGGCTCTTGGAGCGCGGGATCAGCAGCCTCTCGCTCAACCCCGACACGGTGATCGACACCTGGCTCTATCTGGCCGAACGCAGCTCCGCGAACTGACCATTGGGAAAGGGTCCGCAAATGAACGCGACTGGACGCAAATGAGACAAGCGGTAGTCGGGAGCCTCTGCTTGGCCTGGAGATAGTGGCCGGGAAGCGGCGAACCGGCGCCTGCTCTGTTCGGTGCGGCGAGCGAGGGGGCCGAACGGCCCTGCTTCGGGTCAGTCCGCGATGACGTGATGGGCGAGGGGGTAGCCTCGATCGCGGTAGTAAGCGTAGCGGCGCCGGCCGGCCTCGCGCACCGCGTCCTCGTGGTCGACGGGCTCGCACAGGCGCTCGAAGCGGCTGAAGAAGACGGGGACCTCCAGGGCCAGGTTGATGAGGACCTCGTCCTCGTCCTCGGGGCCGCCGTCGGTCGCGATCAGGATGGGTGTGAGCCTGGGGTCGGACTCCCCGACCAGCCCATGCGGCAAGAAGCTCGCCTGCCGATGGGTCCAGAGCAGCCGGTCCAGATGGCGCGCCTCGTCGATCGACGGCACATGGATCAACGCGCGGCTCCCGCTCGCGTACACCCGTTCCGCCAGCCGGCAGGTGAGCCGAAACCGGTCGCCCTGGGCCTCCGGGGCGAGGGTGTAGAAATCGATCCGTGTCACGGCGGGGTCGGCCGCGCCCCGCTGCGGCCGAGCAGGAGCTCGGTGAGCAGGGGGACCGGGCGGCCGGTGGCGCCTTTTTCTTTCCCCGAGAGCCAGGCGATGCCTGCGATGTCCAGGTGCGCCCAGGTAAGCTTTTTCGTATAGCGGGCGAGGAAGCAGGCGGCGGTGATGGCACCGCCCTCGCGCCCGCCGACGTTGGACATGTCGGCGAAGTTGCTGTCGAGCTGCTGCTGGTAGTCGTCCCAGAGCGGCAGGCGCCAGGCGCGGTCCGCGGCGGCCTCGCCAGCGCTGAGGAGCTCGGCAGCCAGGGCGTCGTCTTTGGTGAAGAGCCCGCAGGCGTGCTTACCGAGCGCCACCACGCAGGCACCGGTGAGGGTGGCAAGGTCGACGACCAGTGCGGGGTCGAAGCGCTCGCTATAGGTCAGCGCATCGCAAAGGATCAGCCGGCCCTCGGCGTCGGTGTTGAGGATCTCGATGGTCTGGCCAGACATGCTGGTGACGATGTCCCCGGGCTTGTTGGCCGCCCCGTCGGGGAGGTTCTCGGAGGCCGGTACCACGCCGATCAGGTTGATCGGCAGGCCGAGCTCGGCGACGGCCGCCATGGTGCCGAAGACGCCCGCGCCGCCGCACATGTCGTACTTCATCTCGTCCATCGCCTCGGCGGGCTTGATCGAGATGCCGCCGGCGTCGAAGGTGAGCCCCTTGCCGACCAAGACGATGGGCTTGCTGCCCGCGGCGCCGCCGCGGTACTCGAAGACGATCAGCTTGGCGGGCTGGCGGCTGCCGCGGGAGACCGAGAGTAGGGCGCCCATCTTCAGGGCCTCCATGTCGGCCTCCTCCAGTACCTGCACCTTGAGCGCCGGGTAGTCGCGGCCGAGCCCCTGGGCGCGCTCGGCGAGGTAGCTCGGGGTGCAGATGTTGCCGGGGAGATTCCCCAGGTCCTTGGCCAGCGCCACACCTTGCGCGATCGCCAGTCCGTGTCGCGCCGCGAGCTCGGCGGTTGGCGCGTCGGCCTTGTCGGCGACCCAGAGATCCACGCGCTTGAGCGGCGGCGCCGGTTTCTTCTCGCTCTTGGTCTGCTCGAACCTATAGCTCTTGTCCATGGCGACGGTGACGGTGTCGCGCAGGGCATCGTAGCGGTCGGCGCCCTCGGGTCTCAGCTCGGCGAGGGTGAACAGGGCGGCGCTGGTGTGCCCCTGGTTGAGGGTGGCCACCGCGGCGGCGATGGCCTTGGCGTAGACGGTGCGATTGAAGTCCTTGGGCTTGCCGCAGCCGACCAGGAGCAGGCGCTCGGCGGCCACACCGGGGACCCCGTAGAGCATCAGTGTGCGTCCGGCCTCGCCGTCGAGGTCGCCCTTGCCTAGGACGTTGCGCAGGTACCCCCCAGCGGCCTGATCGATCGCCTCCGCCGGGGCCGAGAGCTTGCGCTTGTCGAGCACGCCGAGCACCAGGCAGGGGGTCTTTTGGCTGGCGAGGTCGCCGCTCTTGATCTTGATCTCCATGGGGGCTCCGTCGGCGCAACGCCGGCCTGGTGTTAAGATCGGGCGAGTCTACAAGATTCCCAATGGTGGCTGAACCGATCCGAGCGGTGGCCACTCGGCCGTCGCCATCCGCTGCCAACCGGGTATCGGGTTTGAAGATCCTCGATCGCTACCTCGCCGGTGCCGTGATCGGCGGCACCCTGCTCACCCTGGCCGTGCTGCTGCCGTTGCTCGGCGTCTTCTTGCTCGCCGACGAGATCGATCGGGTCGGGCAGGACGGGTACGGCTTTGTGGACGTGGTGCTGCTCGCGAGCCTCAGCCTCCCGCGCTACGCCTACCAGGTCTTTCCCATTGCGACCCTGATTGGCGCGCTGGTGGGGCTCGGTGCACTCGCCAGTCGCTCCGAGCTGGTCGCCATGCGCGCGGCCGGGGTCTCGATCGCCCGTATCGTGCGCGCGGCGCTGATGGGGGGATTGCTGCTGGCGGTGGCGGGTTTCGCGGTGGGCGAGGCGGTCGCACCGGTCGCGGACCAGAAGGCGCGGCAGTGGCGCGCCGCCGGCGAGGCTGGCCAGGTCGCGCTGCAGACCCCCTATGGTTTCTGGGCGCGGGACGGCGATGCCTTCGTCTACATCCGCGAGATCTTGCCTGGCGGATACCTGCGGGGCATCCACATCTACCAGATCGATCCCGAGGGTGAGCTGACCCTCGCCAGCCGGGCGGAGGAGGCGCGTTACCAGGACGGCCGCTGGCTGTTGCGGGAGATCGCGCGCAGCCGGGTGTCACCGCAAGGGGTGGAGGTCAGCCGCGTCGCCGAGACCGGCTGGGACTCCTTGCTCGATCCACGCCTGCTCGATCTGGTGGTGGTGGAGCCCGAGCGGCTTCCGCTCTGGGCGCTGCTGCGCTACATGCGGTTCATGGGTGCGACGGCGCAGGATGCCGCGCCCTATGCGGTCGCCTTCTGGGGCAAGCTAGTACACCCCCTCCTGATCCTCGCGATGGTCTTCATTGCCCTGCCTATCCTGTTCGGCTCGGCACGAACCACTGGGGTCGGGCTGCGTATCGTCGCCGGCATCCTGGTGGGCATTGTGTTCTATCTCGTGAGCCGGACCTTCAGCTACCTCTCGCTGCTCTACGAGGTCGATCCGATGTTGGGGGCTGTGACGCCACCGCTCCTCTTTCTCGCGGGGGCCCTTTGGCTGTTGCGGCGGGTAAGCTGAGCCGGCAGCGCGGGGCCGGACCGAGTCGTGGCAAGCAGAGATTCCGCTTGGCGGTCAAAAAGCGGCAGGCAGTGGCCCTCTCGGTCTCCTCGGATTGCACCGGCTGGGTGCGCCCAGGGTCAGCCGCCGCGCTCGGGACGCTTGAGCAGCACCAGGCGGGTGCGCGAGCGCCGGTCGTGCCAAGCCAGCCCGTCGCGGTCGACGAGCAGCCAGAGCAGCCCCGCCCCGGCCGGCGCGAGCGCCAGGCCGGCCCAACCCAGGCGGCGCAGGGCGTCCGATGGGCGCACGGGGTCGCCGTCCTCGCGCAGCAGCCGCAGCCGCCAGGCGCTCATGCCGAGGGTCTGGCCTCCGCGCACCCAGAAGTAGCTGAAGTAGCCGCCGATCACGCCGAGCAGGTACAGGCGGAACCACCAGGCGCCGCGCGGGAAGTCGGTCTGCGTGAGCTCGATCCAGGGGATGACGACCAGGGCCGCCGCGAGCATCAGAAGGCCGGCGAGCAGCACCAGGTCGTAGAGGATCGCGGCGAGGCGCCGCGCGAGACCGGGTGGCCGGGCGTGGGTGATATCGAGGGTCATGGGCTGCGCGCTCCTGTCGACGGTCGGGGTTGCCGGGTATTCTCGCCGAGGTCGGGGCACGGGGAGTGAGGTCTACCGCCCGTGTACGCACAGGGGGCGAGCCGATGCCGATCCGGCGCGCCGCCCGGACCCATGGCGCGGCGATCCGTTAGACTTGGTGCGCTCGGCGTAAACGGCCCGATGGCCAGTCGCCAGTCTGCCCGGACCACCGATCCATCAAAATCGCCTTGGACCGTCTGCACCTCAAATCCTTTCTGTACCGCCTCCTGCGCCGCGTCCCCATGCCCGTCCTCGCCATCCTGGTCGGGCTGCTGGCCGGTCTGGGCGTCTGGGGCGTTCTGGAGCAGGTCCAAGGCCGGGCGTTGCAGAAGATCACGCAGAAGGAGCTGCGCTCGGAGCTGGACCTGCGCGCGCGCGAGAGTCTCAGTCGGTTCAATCAATACGTCAGCAACTACGAGAGTCGGGTCCGGCTGCTGGCGAGCCACCGCCTGCTCGCGCGACACCTGACGCCGCAGTTCTGGTTCGCGGAGGAACGGGTCGAGCCGCGCATCTATCAGCAGTTTCGGCCCGATTGGCTGCCGGATTCCCGCGGGCAAGATGCCCTGCCGGGTGCTAGTCACGTGCTCCTGGTCGATACCGAGGGGCGCATTCGCGAGGTCTATCACCTCGGCGAAGAGCCGCTACCGGTGGAGCTCGCCGCGGGCGTCCCGGCGCAGTACCTTGATCCGCGCGCGGTACGCGCCGTGCTGACGCGGCTCGGCGATCGACCCCTTCTGGTGGTGAGCGACCTGACCGAGGACGGCCGGGGCTTCGAGATGGGGAGCCTGGTGGTGCTGGTGCCCATCGACGAGCGCTTTCTCGCTGCGTCCCAGGAGGGGCAGTTCTTCGAACGGGCCCCGGTGGCGCTGGTCGATGGGGATGATCAAAGGATCCTCGCCAGCGTCGATCCCGATCTGATCCTCCCCGGCACGCTGGTCGACGTCTGGAAGGACGACCACCTGGTGACCTTGCAGTCGCTGCCCGGCTACGAGGGGACGGACTGGAACGTCCTGTTCGCCACCTTCGTCTCGCACGACAACGTCGAGAAGATCGCCCGTCGCGTCGGACACTTCGAGCGCCGCCAGCGGGTGATCGCCGCGGTGGTCTTCATCACCGTTTTCACCATGGTCATCTATCTGGTATCGGCGCGCCTCAACCGGGTGCTCAAGCGCATGTCACGCTTCGCCCAGCGGGCCCTCGACATCGAGCAGCCCGAGTTTCGCGCCGGCGCCAACCAGCTCGTCCTGCTGGAGGAGTGGAGTCAGCACTTCACCCAGCTCGTGCTGCGCGCGCGCGACGAGATGCGCCGCCAGCACGAGAGCGCCATTCGCCAGAGCGAGGCGCTCAAGGCGGCGATCATGGAGGCCTCGCTCGACTCCATCGTCACCCTCGATCGCAAGGGTCAGATCATCGACCTCAACCCGGCGGCCGAGCAGATCCTGGGCGGTGCGCGCGAGCAGGTCCTGGGGCGCGGGTTTTCGGAGCTCTTCCTCCCGCCCGGTGAGCGCGAGCGCTTCGACGAGCTGCTCCAGGCGGCGCGTCGGGCCCGGGTGACCGGCCGCGAGCCGCCGGCCCGGGCGGAGCTCAGTGCGCGGCGTTCGGACGGCCGAGAGATCCCGATGGAGCTGTCGATCGTGCCCTTGAGCCTGGAGGCTCAGGTCTTCTACACGCTCTATCTCCACGACGTCACCAAGCGCCGTGAGGCCGAGCGCGAGATCAAGAGCCTGGCGCGCATCGCGAGCGAGAGCCCTAACCCCATCCTACGCGTCACCCCGACCGGCCAGGTGGTCTACGCGAACGCGGCGAGCGGGGCGCTGCTCGTCGCCTGGGGCACGCGTCCGGGCCTCGACCTACCGCCCGAGTGGGCGGGCGAGGTCGGCGAGACGCTCGCAGCGGGCCAGGCGCGTGAGCGCGAGGCCGAGGTGGGCGGCCAAGTCTACTCCTTCCTGCTTGCCCCAGTGGCGGAGCTCGGCTACGTCAACATCTACGCCCGGGACATCACCGAGGTGCGCCGCGCCGAGCAGCAGTCGCGCCAGCACCAGGCGGAGCTGGTCCACGTCTGCCGTCTGAGCACCATGGGGGAGGTCGCCACCGGTATGGCCCACGAGATCAATCAGCCGCTCTCGGCCATCGTCAACTACGCCAACGGCTGCACTCGCCGACTCCAGGGCGGGGCAGGGGACTCGGGCGCGCTGATCGAGGCGATGGGCCAGATCGCCACACAGGCGCAGCGCGCAAGCGAGATCATCCGCCGGCTGCGGGCGCTGGTGGGCAAGCAGCCGCCGGTGCGCAACCGGGTCGACCTCAACCACCTGGTGCGCGAGGTCTGCTCCTTCGTCGAGTTCGAGACCAGCCGGATGGGGCTCGAGGTGGCGCTCGACCTCGCCACCGGCGAGCTCCCCGTGGACGTCGATCTGGTGCAGATCGAGCAGGTCCTGCTCAACCTGGTGCGCAACGCCCTTGACGCCCTTGGGGATGTCGCCCCGGAGTCGCGCCGGCTGGTGATCCGCACGCGCTCGACGGCGGGCGAGGCGGAGGTCGTGGTCGAGGACTCGGGGCCCGGCATCGCCCCGGCGCGTCTGCCGCATCTCTTCGACCCCTTCTTTACGACCAAGGAGACCGGGATGGGGATGGGGCTACCCATCAGCCAGACCATCCTGGAGAACCATGGCGGCCGGGTCTGGGCGGAGTCGCCACCCGCGGGCGGGGCCGTCTTTCACGTCCGTCTGCCGCTTGCGGTGGAGGTAACGCAGTTTGCCGTCGCGGGAGCCGCCTAGATGACCGGAGAGCCTGTGGTATTCGTCGTCGACGACGACGAGGCGATGCGCAACTCGCTGAAGTGGCTCATCGAATCGACCGGGATGCCAGTGCGGACCTACGGCTCCGCTGACGAGTTCCTGGCCAACTACTACCCGGGGCGGGCCGGTTGCCTGCTGCTGGACGTGCGCATGCCGGGCATGAGCGGACTGGAGCTGCAGGGCCACCTGGCGCGCCACTCCATTCGACTCCCGGTGATCATCATCACCGGGCACGGCGACGTCGGCATGGCCGTGCGGGCCATGAAGTCGGGCGCGGTGGACTTCATCGAGAAGCCCTTCGACGACGAGGCCCTGCTCAACAGCATCCGCAACGCGCTGGCCTTCGACGAGCGCCAGCGGGCGCTCCAGACGCAGCGCGCCGAGATCGCCGCGCGCCTCGCGGAGCTCACCCCCCGCGAGCACGAGGTCATGGACATGGTCACCGAGGGTCGCTCGAACAAGGAGATCGCGATCGGGCTCGGCGTGACCGCGAAGACCGTCGAGGCGCATCGGGCGCGGGTGATGGACAAGATGCGCGCGGGATCGCTCGCCGAGCTGGTGCGCATGGCCCTGATCGCGAGCGGCGAGGTCGACGGCTGAGCCGGAATGAAGACACTGGTCCGCGAATGAGGGCAGTTAGACACCCATAGGACCCGAGAGCCTGCGGCCACTGAGAGGTCAACGCATGCTCTGACGACCCCAGTTTAGATTCGCGTTCATTTGCGTTCATTTGCGGCACGTCTTTTTTCTCGACGATCTGCCGGTGGCCTGGCCGCGGTGGCCGCGCGCACTGCGTCGGCGGCCCTGGTCATCCTTGGGGTCGGGAGCCTGGTCTTTCTGCTGATCCATCTGGTCCCCGGGGACCCCGTCGAGGCCATGCTAGGCGAGGGCGCGCGGGCGGCCGATCGGGAGGTCTTGCGGGCCGCCCTCGGGCTCGACCGGCCCCTCGCCGAGCAGTACCTGGGCTATCTCGCGCGCACGGCCAGCCTCGATCTGGGTCAGTCCTTCGCCTATCAACGTCCGGTCGCCGACCTTCTCGCCGAGCGCATCCCCGCGACCCTGGAGCTGGCGCTCGCCGCCCTGACGCTGGCCCTGTTGCTCGCCCTTCCGCTCGGGGTCCTCGCCGCACGCCACCGCGGTGGGGCGCTCGACACCGGGGCCATGGGCTTCTCCCTCCTCGGGGCCGCGATCCCCAACTTCTGGCTCGGACCGGTGCTCATCCTGGTCTTCTCGCTTTGGCTCGGCTGGACCCCGGTGAGCGGTCGCGAGGGGGCGGCGAGCCTGGTCCTGCCTGCCGTAACGCTCGGCACAGGCCTGGCCGCGGTGCTCGCGCGCATGGTGCGCAGCAGCGTGCTAGAGGTGCTGGCCGAGGACTACATCCGTACCGCCCGCGCCAAGGGGTTGCGTGAGTCCTCGCTCCTCTGGGGCCATGCCCTGCGCAACGCCTGGCTGCCGGTGCTGACCCTAATCGGGCTGCAGCTCGGCGGGCTGCTCGCCGGGGCGGTGATCACCGAGACCGTATTCGCCTGGCCGGGGGTGGGCAGCCTGCTGATCGAGGCGATCCAGGCGCGCGACTATCCGGTGGTCCAGGCCTGCGTACTGCTGATCAGCCTGACTTATGTGCTGGTCAACGCGCTGACCGATCTGGTCTGCGCCTGGGCCGACCCGAGGGTGCGGGGCTAGCGGTGTCGGCGCTGCGCCATGGTCTTCCGGCGGGACTGCTGCTGCTCTGGCTGCTCGCCGCGCTCGTCGCCCCCGTGCTGCCGCTCGCGCCGGACCGCATCGACCTCACCGCGATCCTCGCACCCCCCGGCCACGGGTCCCTGCTCGGCAACGACGACCTCGGCCGCCCGGTGCTCGACCGGCTGCTCGCGGGGGCGCGCACCTCGCTGCTGGTCGGCCTCGGGGTGGTGACGGTCTCGCTTGTGATCGGCGTCCTGGTGGGCGGGGTCGCGGGCCTGGCCGGCGGCTGGCTCGATCTGGTGCTGGTGCGCCTGATCGACGTCTTCCTGGCCTTCCCCGGCATCCTGCTCGCCATCGCGCTCGCCGGGATCCTGGGGCCGGGGATCGACAACCTGATCATCGCGCTGGCGGCCGTGGGCTGGGTGGGCTACGCGCGGCTGGTGCGCGCCCAGGTCCTCTCGCTCAAGCGCCGTGACCATGTCGCCGCCGCGCGCGCACTGGGGGCGGGTCCGGCGCGGCTGCTGTTCCGCCACCTGCTGCCGCTGGCGCTCGCGCCGGTGCTGGTGGAGGCGACCTTCGGGGTCGCGGCCGCCGTGATCGCCGAGGCCGGACTCTCGTTTCTCGGGCTTGGCGTTCAGCCGCCGCAGGCATCCTGGGGGAGCATGATCCGCGACGGGGCGGCCTATCTCCTGGTCGCCCCGCACCTGGTGCTGGCACCGGGCGTCGCTGTCCTGCTGGTGGTCTTGTCGGTCAACCTGCTCGGCGACCGGTTGCGCGACCGGATCGACGTGCGCTCGCGGCCTTGAGCCGAGCGATCAGCTCACCGGATCGATCCCCAGAGGGTCGCTGCGCTCAGATCTGCTCGAGCTCGGTCAGCCCACCCTCGTTCTTCGCATCCACTTTCGCGTAGAGGTCGTAGAGGGCGGCCTGCAGGGCCTCCTCGATCACCGGGTGGTAGAAGGGCATGCGCAGCAAGCGCCCGACGGTGAGACCCTGCTCGATGCACCAGGCGAGTAAATGCGCCAGGTTCTCGCCCTTGGGGGCGACCATCTCGGAGCCGAGGAGCCGTCCTGTCGCCTTGTCGGCATAGACCCGCAGCACGCCCTTGTTCTTGCCCATGATGAGGGCACGCCCGACCGGGGCGAAATTGATCTGGCCGATGGTCGTGGTCTCGGGGTCGAGCTCGCCGAAGCGCGCCCCGACCGCGCAGATGTTGGGGTCGCAGAAGTTGATATAGAGCGGGACCTTGCGGCGGAAGGCGTGGCTGGTGCCATGGGCCGCGTTGTAGCCGGCGATCTTGCCCTCGTCGCCGGCCTCGTGGAGGATCGGGCGGAAGCTGCTGACGTCCCCGGCGATGTAGACGGGCAGGTCGCCGACCTGCATGGTGTGGTGGTCGTAATCTGGGATGCCGCGTCGATCGAGCTCGACCCCGAGGACTTCGAGCCCCAGGCCCTCGACGTTCGGCACCCGCCCGATGCTGCACAGCACCTTGTCGACCAGGACGCTCACCCCGCCGGCGGTGACACGCAGCTTCGCGCCCTCCTCGCTGATCTCCGCCGCCTGGCCGAGGTGGATGGGAAACTCCTTGCCGAGCAGCTCCTGGGCGCAGCGCAGGACCTCCGGGTCCTGGATGCCGCCGATGGTGGTCTGCTGGTCGAAACCGGTCACTTCGACCCCCAGCCGGTGAAGACTCTGCCCGAGCTCCAGCCCGATGGTGCCCAGGCCGATGACGGCCATGGACTGGGGCAGGTCCTCAAGCTCGAACAGGCTGTCGGTGGTCAGGATGCGATCACCGAAGGCCCGCCAGGCCTCGGGCACCAAGGGGCGCGAGCCGCTGGCGATGACGATCCGCTCGGCACGGATGCGCCGCCCGCCCGCCTCCAACAGATTCGGCTCGACGAAGCGGGCGTAGTCCTGCACGAACAGCTCCGGCGGCATGTCGTCGGTGCTGTTGCCGAGCACCCGGTCGACGAAGGTGTCGCGCAGCTCCTGGACGTGCTCCATCGCCTCGCTGACCTCCAGGGTCATCGCCTCGTGTCCGTCGACCCCGTATTTCCCGAGGTGGGTGCGGCGGTGGTAGTCCTCGGCGATCTGGATCATGGCCTTGGAGGGCATGCAACCGACCCGGGCGCAGGTGGTGCCCGGCTCGCCCCCGTTGATGAGGACGAAGGATTTGCCGGCCCGGCGGACCTGACTCATGGCGTTGAGGCCGGCGGTGCCCGAGCCGATGATGGCGACGTCGACGTGCTGCTCTTCCACGGTGACTCCTCAAAGGCGAACGACGGGTAAACTCGGTCGCGGCGCATTTTAGCGGTTGCGGGGTAGGTGGGGGCGGGGCGGAGAAACACGAACCCCCGGGGCGTCACGCCATTTGGGAAACGTTGATCCATTCAGCGTTGCCCGCGGCACAGGGATGTGCCGCCGTTCTCAAGCGCCTCAGCGTTTTAGAACGAAGCGGTGCGAGCCTCGCGCCTCGCGGACCGCGTGCTGATTCTGGCCAGGATGGCCGATAATCAGCGGCTCCTTAGCGGCTTTGAATCACAACCCCTTATCCCGGGGCGCTGTTTACACCCCACGGGTCACTGGCTAAACTGCGCGCCCTCAAGCCCCAGCCCCTGCGATGTCCCCTTAGCCTCCGTTGGACCCCGATCTGCGATTCCTGGTCTCGCCAGGCGGCCGGCTGCGCGGGCGAGTCCGCGTCCCCGGTGACAAGTCGATCTCGCACCGCGCCGTCATGCTCGGGGCGATCGCCGATGGGGTGACCGAGGTGAGCGGGTTCCTCGAGGGCGAGGACAGCCTGGCGACGCTGGCGGCCTTCCGCGCCATGGGGGTCTCGATCCAGGGCCCCGACGCGGGCCGGGTGCGTATCGAAGGGGTCGGGCTGAATGGACTCGGGGAGCCCGAGACGCCGCTGGATCTAGGCAACTCCGGGACCTCGATGCGGTTGCTCTGCGGCCTGCTCGCTGGGCAGCGCTTCCCGGTGACGCTGGTCGGCGATCCTTCGCTCAGCCGCCGGCCGATGCGGCGCGTGACCGAGCCGCTGGCACGGATGGGCGCGCGCATCGAGACCAGCGCGGACGGCACGGCCCCGCTACGTATCAAACCGGTGGACGGGCTGCGCGGCCTGATCTACGAGATGCCGGTGGCGAGCGCCCAGGTAAAGTCCTGTCTGCTGCTCGCAGGACTCTACGCGGACGGCGAGACCTGCATCACCGAGCCTGCGCCGACCCGTGATCACACCGAGCGCATGCTGGCGGCCTTCGGCTATGCGGTGCGTCGCGAGGGCCCGCGCGCCTGCCTGGCCGGAGGCGGACGCCTGACGAGCTGTGCTCTGGACGTCCCCGCCGACATCTCCTCGGCGGCCTTCTTCCTGGTGGGTGCGAGCATCGCCCCCGGCTCCGATCTCATCTTGGAGCACGTCGGCATCAACCCGACCCGCATCGGCGTCATCAACATCCTGCGGGCGATGGGCGCCGACATCGAGATCCTCAACCGCGGCGCCGCCGGCGGCGAGCCGGTGGCGGACCTGCGGGTGCGCCATGCCCCGCTCAGGGGAATTTGCATCCCGGAGGACCAGGTCCCGCTCGCCATCGACGAGTTCCCGGCGCTGTTCATTGCTGCCGCCTGCGCCGAGGGGGAAACGATGCTCACCGGCGCCGAGGAGCTGCGGGTTAAGGAGAGCGACCGCATCCAAGTCATGGCCGACGGACTCTTGGCCTTGGGTATTGCGGCGGAGCCGCGCCCCGATGGCATCCGCATTCGCGGCGGGGACATCGCTGGGGGTGCCGTGGACAGTCACGGCGACCACCGCATCGCCATGGCGTTCGCGATGGCCGCCTTGCGGGCCGCCGGCCCGATTGCCATCGGCGACTGTGCCAATGTGCGCACGTCCTTCCCCGGTTTTGCGCCGCTCGCGGCGAGCACCGGACTCGCTATCCGTGAGGAGGTCGGGTGACGGCGGTACCGGTCGTTACCATCGACGGCCCCTCGGGCACCGGCAAGGGGACGATCGCGGAGCTGCTGGCGAAGCGACTGGGATGGCACTGCCTGGACAGCGGTGCCCTCTACCGCGCGCTCGGGCTCGCCGCGCAGCGCCGGGGGATCGATTTGGATGCGGCCGAGCCGCTCGCCCGCCTGGCTGCGGGGCTTCGGCTGGAGTTCCGCGACGCACGGGTGCTGCTCGACGGCGCAGACGTCTCGGCGCTGATCCGCACCGAGACGGCCGGCGGCGCGGCCTCGCGCGTCGCGGCCCACGCGGCGGTGCGCGAGGTTTTGCTCGACTGGCAACGTGCAGCGGCCTGCCCACCGGGCCTGGTGGCCGATGGCCGCGACATGGGGAGCGTGGTGTTCCCCGACGCTCCGGTGAAGGTATTCCTGACCGCGAGCCCGGAGGAGCGCGCCGCGCGCCGATATAAACAGTTGAAAGACAAAGGAATGGATGTTAGTCTCCCCGCCCTCGTTGCCGAGATCGAGGCGCGTGACGCACGCGATCGCGGCCGGGCGGTGGCGCCGCTCGTCGCACCCCGGGGGGCTTTGGTGGTCGACACCACCTCGCTCGCGATCCCCGAGGTGCTCGATCGCGTGCTCGCGGCCGTACGCCGGGTCTTCCCGGGGTGACGGTCTGAGCGACGTACTCTGGCCCCAACGGAAGGGGCGCTGATCTTGGCCGGAGACTCGCGTCTGCGGCCTTTTGCGTTCTCGGCCTCCACTCGTGGTCGAGCACGTAGCCGGCAGGGCAATACGGCCCGCCGGTGGGTGGACGGCTGGCGGGCGCGCCCCCGGTCCGTCCTCGTTCGGGTAGGCCGAGGCATTGGCCCTGGCCTGTCGTCAACCTCAACCCCTTGGGCCGTAAGGCGCAAGGAGACGCGATGCGTCGGGAACACTGAAACCTCATGACCGAAAGCTTTGCCGAACTCTTTGAACAGAGCACCTTTGTCACCCAGCTCCAGCCGGGTGCCATCGTCACCGGGACCGTGGTCGCGATCACCGCCGACTCGGTGGTCGTCGATGCCGGCCTGAAGGCCGAGGGCGTCATCCCCAAGAACCAGTTCTACGATGCCGAGGGCCGACTGGAGGTCGCCGTCGGCGATCAGGTCGAGGTTGCCCTCGACGCCGTCGAGGATGGCTCCGGGGCCACCCGGCTGTCGCGTGAGAAGGCGAAGCGCCAGGCGGTCTGGGCCGTGCTGGACAAGGCCTTCGAGGCGGGCGAGACGGTCCGCGGTGTCATCAACGGCAAGGTCAAGGGCGGCTTCACCGTGGAGCTCGGCAGCGTGCGTGCCTTCCTGCCGGGGTCGCTGGTCGACGTGCGTCCGGTGCGTGACACCAGCTACCTCGAGGGCAAGGAGCTGGAGTTCAAGGTGATCAAGCTCGATCAGCGCCGCAACAACGTGGTGGTCTCCCGCCGAGCGGTGGTCGAGGAGGAGTACAGCGCCGAGCGTGATGCCCTGCTGCAGAACCTCGAGGAGGGCATGGAGATCAACGGCGTCGTCAAGAACCTGACCGACTACGGCGCCTTTGTCGATCTCGGCGGCATCGACGGTCTGCTGCACATCACCGACATGGCCTGGCGCCGCGTCAAGCACCCCTCCGAGGTGGTCCAGATCGGCGACGAGATCAAAGTCAAGGTCCTCAAGTTCGACCGCGAGCGCCAGCGCGTCTCACTCGGCCTCAAGCAGATGGGCGAGGACCCCTGGGTCAATATCTCGCGCCGTTATCCCGAGGGCACCCGCGTCTTCGGCAAGGTCACCAACATCGCCGACTACGGCTGCTTCGTGGAGATCGAGGAGGGCGTCGAGGGGCTGGTCCACGTCTCCGAGATGGACTGGACCAACAAGAACGTGCACCCCGGCAAGATCGTCGCACTAGGCGACGAGGTCGAGGTCATGGTGCTCGACATCGACGAGGAGCGCCGGCGGATCTCGCTCGGGATCAAACAGTGCCAGATGAACCCCTGGGAGGAGTTTGCCGCCACCCATAAGAAGGGCGACCACGTCAGCGGCAGGATCAAGTCGATCACCGATTTTGGCATATTCCTCGGGCTCGATGGCGGGATCGACGGCCTGGTGCACCTCTCCGACATCTCCTGGGACGAGGGGGGCGAGCAGGCCCTGCGGCGCTACCAGAAGGGCGACGAGCTCGAGACCGTGGTGCTCGCGGTCGACCCCGAGCGCGAGCGTATCTCGCTCGGCGTGAAGCAGCTCGACAAGGACCCCTTCTCCTCCTTCGTCGCCCTGAACGAGAAGGGCAGCGTGGTCACCGGCACGGTCACCGAGGTCGACGCCAAGGGTGCAACCATCGCGCTGGGCGACGGCGTCGAGGGCTACCTGCGCGCCTCCGAGATCGCCCGCGACCGCATCGAGGACGCGCGCGCGGTCCTCAAGGTCGGCGACTCGGTCGAGGCCAAGTTCATGGGCGTGGACCGGAAGAACCGCACCATCTCGCTTTCGATCAAGGCCAAAGACATCGAGGAGGAGAGCGCGACCATCCGCGGCTATACCCGCGACGCCCAGACTGGGACGGCGACCCTCGGCGACATCCTCAAGGAGCAGATGGAAGAGGCTCAGCGCGACTGAGCCGGACCTCTACGAGCACCCTGGCCCGCCTCGGCGGGCCGCTCATAACCTCCGTGCGGAGCGAGACCCATGAACAAATCGGAGTTGATCGAGCGCCTGGCCGCCGCCCAAACCGAGCTTGCGTATAAGGACGTCGAGCAGGCGGTCAAGTGCATCCTGGAGCAGATGAGCAACGCCCTGGCCTCCGGCGACCGCATCGAGATCCGCGGCTTCGGCAGCTTCTCGCTGCACTACCGACCGCCGCGCATCGGCCGCAACCCCAAGACCGGTGAGTCCGTGGCCCTCGCGGGCAAGCACGTCCCGCACTTCAAGCCCGGCAAGGAGCTGCGCGATCGAGTCAACGATGCCTATCAGGCCGAGCCGATCCCCGCCGCGGCGCCAAGGGCCGCGCGCCGCGCCTGAGGTGGCTGCCAGCTCCCGCTGGCCCGGCCCAGATGGGCCGCTTGTGTCTAAGAGCGTGACCCCGCGACGGCGGTGACCTGAGTCCGCTGGCGCGGGCGGCGGATACCGCTGGCCGCTGGAAAATGGCAGCTAAAGGTGCTGCCCTGGCCGACCTCGCTTGCGATGACCAACCGGGCGTCGTGGCGGTTGAGCACGTGCTTGACGATCGCGAGTCCCAGCCCTGTCCCCCCCGACTGCCGCGAGCGGCCCTTGTCCACCCGGTAGAAGCGCTCGGTGAGGCGCGGGATATGCTCGGGCGCGATTCCCGGACCGTTGTCCTGGACGGCGAACACCGGGCCGCGCCCGTCGTCGCGCCAAAGCACCCGTACTCGGCTCCCGGGCGGGGTGTGACGCACGGCGTTGAAGACCAGGTTTGAGAAGGCCGAGTGCAGCTCCGGCTGATTGCCGAGCAGCAGCAGGTCCGCGTCGACCTCGGCGACCACCTCGTGGCGGCCCTCGCTGAGGGCCTGGGCCTCGTGGATGATCTCTCCGATCTCCTCGCCGACATCCACCGGGGCGACCTCCTGGGAGTGGTCCTCCATCTCCAGACGCGAGAGGGTCAGCAGGTCCTCGATGATCGAGCGCATGCGCTCGGTCTGATTGCGCATCAGCGCGATGGGGCGGCGGTGGTTGCCCGGCGTCAGGTGGGAGTCGCCGAGCGTCTCCAGGAAGCCCGCGATCACGGTGAGCGGCGTGCGCAGCTCGTGGGAGGCGTTGGCCACGAAGTCGCGCCGGATCATGTTGAGGTGATAGAGCTTGGTGATGTCACGCGCGACCACCAGGCGCTGGCGCTTGCGCTCACCGAAGGGTGCGATGCGCAGCGACAGCACCAGGGCGCGGTTGTGGTGCGGGGTCATCTCCAGTGGACGGCCATACTCGCCGGCGTCGATGAGCTCGGCGAGCGTCGGATGGCGCATGTGCTCGGTCAGGCGCTTGCCATCGTCACGCGGCCACTGCACATCCATCAGCAGGGCCGCGGCGGGGTTGGCCCACTCGATCCGTTTCTGCTTGTCGAGGATCACCAGGGCATCGGGCACCGAGACGGCGGCCTCGCGGAAGCGCCGGCTGAAGCGGAGCTGGCGCTTTCGCCGCTTGCGCGCCCGTTGCTGGTATTGCGCGATGGTGCGGAACACCTCGCCCCAGAGTCCGGCCGGAAAGGGCGGCGCGAGGCGGTGGTGACGGCGGATCAGACGTGTCAGACGCGCTAGGTAGTACAGGTTGCGGCCCAGGTACGGGAGCAGCGCGAGTGGCCAGGCCAGCGCAGCGGGTGCGCCGAGCGCGATAGCCGCGAGGGCGACGGCGAGGCTCGCGCCGAGGACCAAGAGCTCGAACCTCAGGGGCTGGGAGTCCGTGGTCCGCGGGGGTTGGCGGCGGCTGGCGGGCGGGTCGCTCATTCCTTGTCCGAGAATCGGTAGCCGACCCCGCGCACGGTCTGCAGCAGGCGGTCGTGACCGGTCGACTCCAGGGCCTTGCGCAGTCGGCGCACGTGCACGTCGACGGTGCGCTCCTCGACGTAGACCTGGTCGCCCCAGACCTGGTCGAGGAGCTGCGAGCGGCTGAAGGCGCGGTCGGCGTGGGTCATGAAGAAGTGCAGCAGCCGGTACTCGGTGGGGGCGATCTCGATGCGCCGGCCGTCGGCGGTGACGCGGTGGCTGATGTTGTCCATGCGCAGGCCACCGATCTCGATCTCATCGGTGAGCTCACCCGGCTTGGCCCGCCGCAGCACCGCGTTGATGCGCGCCACCATCTCGCGCGGCGAGAAGGGCTTGGCGATGTAGTCGTCGGCCCCGGTGTCGAGCCCGCGGACCCGGTCCTCCTCCTCGCCGCGGGCGCTGACCATGATGATGGGGAGGTGGCGGGTCTTGCCGCTCTGCTTGAGCTGTTGTGCCAGCTCCAGGCCGGAGCGGCCAGGCAGCATCCAGTCGAGCAGGATTAGGTCGGGGCTCTCGGAGGCGAGGAGCTTGCGCGCCTCGTCGGCGTGCCCCGCCTCGAGCACGCGAAAGCCCGCCTCCTCCAGCGAGAACCGAATCACCGCGCGGATATCGGGCTCGTCATCGACCACCAGAACGCTTGCCATGGGTCTCTCTGTCCGTCTCGCGATCAGGCCATGATCGGGTGCGGGCATTTTATGTACGGCGAGTTACCGACAGATGACGGCGGGGCCTGCCCTTAGCCGCGGTATTCGACGCCGTGCAGCTCGCGCAGCCAGGTGCGGAAGCGCTCGATCTTGGTCTCGAGCGAGCAGGTTGGCGGCTGGTTATCGAGCCAGCGGCCGTACTCCACGCGCAGGGCGATCTGCTCCTCGGGGTCGAGGGTATCCCAGTCACGCAAGGGTGACGCTGTACCGGTCATCGCTGGTGCTCCGGGGCCTGTTCGGCAATCGGCTGTCGCTTGCCCGGCCACGCCGTCGCGGAGTCCCCGGGCGGACACTGGGTATTGCGCGCCGAGGCTCGCCGCTCCATCTTAGACCAACGCGCGGGCGATCGGATTGCCGGTCGGACCTTGCGGATTGGGCTCGGCGAGAGGTCTCGGGACATGGCGGATTTCGGCATTCGGTTCCTCGGCGTGGGCAACTCCCACGCCCTCACGCTCGGTTCCTCGTCGGCGGTGCTGGAGGCGGGCGCAGAGCCCTGTCTGCTGATTGACTGCGGCCCCGAGACGGTCGCCGCGTATCTCGCCACCTATGGCGAGCCGCCGCGGGCGCTATTCATCACCCACGCGCACCTCGACCACGTCGGCGGCCTGGAGAACCTCTTCTACCGGCTCGCTACCGCCGAGCCCAAGGCGGTGCCGCCGCGCCTGTATGTCCCTGTGCCCCTGCTCTCGGTGTTGCAGCGGCGGCTGGCGGACTACCCGAACCTGTTGGCCGAGGGCGGGTGGAACTTCTGGGACGCCTTCCAGCTCGTGCCGGTCTCGGAGCGCTTCTGGCACCGGGACCTGCTCTTCAGCGTCTTCCCCGTGCGCCACCATGAGCACCTCGCCGCCTTCGGGCTGGCCTTGGAGGGTCGCTTCCTCTACACCGGCGACACCCGACCGATCCCCGAGGTCCTCAACCGCTTCGCGAGCCGGGGCGAGCGCATCTTCCACGACTGCGCCAGCACGGCGAACCCCTCGCATACCTCGGTGCAGGACATCCCCCGCGAGTACAAGGAGGAGCAGTGGCGGCGGATGGTCTTCTATCACTACGAGTCCGAGGCCGCCGGCCGCCAGATCGAGAAACAGGGCTACCGAGTCGCCCGCCGCGGGGAGCGCTTCGGGCTCGCCTATCCGTATCTGGATGAGGGCGGCGAGGGGGCGCGCCCGGACATCCGGCCGCTGGCGGGTGTCATCGCGTCCTAGACCGCCTGATCCTTCTTGCCAGGGAGGCCTGCCAGGGCCTCCCCAAAGGCGCGCTCCAGGCCGGCGCGCGGCTGCGGATCGGTGAGGCTCGCGACGAGGATTGCCGTCGTCGCGAGCAGGAAGCCCGGTACGATCTCGTAGAGGTCGAACGGCCCGCCCTCGAGCTGGCGCCAGATCACCACCGTGAGCCCTCCGGTGAGCACGCCGGCGAGCGCGCCGCGACGTGTCATCCGCGACCAGTAGAGCGACAGGATCAGGACCGGCCCGAAGGCGGCCCCGAAGCCCGCCCAGGCGTAGCCGACCAGATCGAGCACCATGGCGTCGGAGTCCAGCGCGAGGAGGAAGGCGAGTCCCGCGATCAATACCACGGCCGCGCGTCCGACCGCGACCAGCTCGCCAGACGGGGCCCCCGGCCGCAGCAGCCGGCGGTAGAAGTCCTCGGTGCAGGCTGCGGACGAGACCAGGAGCTGGGAGTCGGCCGTGCTCATGATCGCCGCGAGGATCGCCGCCAGGCAGATGCCGGCGAGAACCGGGTGGAAGAGGAGGTCGACCAGGTGGATGAAGACCTTCTCGCGTTCGCCACCGGTCAGAGGGGGGTCGATAAGGGGGGCGCCGACCAACCCCGTCGCGATCGCGCCGCCGAGCGTGAGCGCCGCCCAGCCCACCGCGATCTGCCGCGCGCGGCCGACCGCTTGCGGCCCGCGGATCGCCTGGAAGCGCGCCAGGATGTGCGGCTGGCCGAAGTAGCCGAGTCCCCAGGCCGCGAGCGAGGTGATGCCGAGCAGGCCGAGCGTGCCGCCTTCCGTCGTGGTGAAGACGGACAAGAGCCCGGGGTCGATCGCCTCGATGCGTTCGAGCGCAGCCGTGGTGCCGCCGAGCACCGAGACCGCCGCTACGGGCACCGCCACCAGGGCCACGACCATCAAGAGCCCCTGGAGCACGTCGGTCCAGGACACAGCGAGAAAGCCCCCGATCGCCGTGTAGAGCAGGATCGCCAGGGCCCCAGCGGCGACCGCCCAGAGGTAAGGTAGCCCGAACACCGCCTCGAACAGCTTGCCCCCGGCGACCAGTCCGGAGCTGGTGTAGAGAAGGAAAAAGAGCAGGATGAACAGGGCGCTCAGCCCCCGCAGCAGGCCGTTGTGGTCGCCGAAGCGGTTGGCGAGATACTCGGGGAGCGTAAGCGCGTCCCCATAGGCCGCGCTGAGCACCCGCAGGCGCGCGGCGAGCAGCCGCCAGTTGAGATAGGTGCCGAGCAGGAGCCCTCCGGCGAGCCACAGGGAGCCGAGCCCCGCGGTGTAGGCGAGACCGGGCAGGCCGAGTAGCAGCCAACCGCTCATGTCCGAGGCCCCGGCGCTCAGCGCCGCCACCCCGCTGCCCAGGCGCCGTCCGCCGAGGATGAAGTCCTTGAGATCCGCGGTGCGCCGGTAGGCGTACCAGCCGATCACCAGCACCGCGGCGAAGTAGGCGAAAAAGGTCAGGGCAAGGGCGGTCGTGTCGGAGACCATCGGTCTGCCTCCTCGGTCGACGGGCGTGCCGAGGCCCCGGTGCGGGTTGTGGAAGCTCGGCGAGGGGGCTAGTGTATCGACCCTTGAGTCATCGGGTCGCGCGAGGATTACGAGCGATGTCCGCCGAGCAGCGCCGTGAGGTCTTCTGTGGCCGGGTGGTCGCCGTCGGCGTTGAGACAGTGGCCTTGCCCAATGGCCAGGTCGCCGAGTTGGAGATCATCCGCCATCCGGGCGGTGCCGCGGCGGTGGCGCTCGACGCCGCGGGTCGGGTGTGCCTGCTGCGTCAATACCGACACGCCGCGGGCGGCTGGCTCTGGGAGCTCCCGGCCGGGAAGATCGACCCGGGCGAGGCGCCGTTCGCCACCGCACGCCGCGAGCTGATAGAGGAGGGCGGGGTCGAGGCGGGCACCTGGTCCGAGCTCGGTTTCATGCACAGCTCGCCGGGGGTCCTGACCGAGCGCATCTACCTCTATCTCGGCCGGGATCTGCGCCCGGCGGCCCCGGACCATGAGGCCCACGAGGTCATCGAGGTGCACTGGGTCCCCTTCGATCAGGCCCTCGCCTGGTGCCACGACGGGACCATCACCGACGCCAAGACCTTGGTCGGCTTGCTCCGTGCCGCCGCGTGCCCGAATGGACGTGCGCTGGGCGATGAATGAGGCGAGGGTGAGGATCGGTCGGCGCGGTTTGCCGAGTCACGGTTTGGTGACGTGGCGTACGACGGCGTGCCGGCGCAGGCCTCGGATGCAGTGCTAAGCCACTGATTGGAAGTTGGTGCGCAGGGGGGGACTCGAACCCCCACGCCTTGCGGCACTGGAACCTAAATCCCATCGCTTGCTCGTAACAACCTTTTTATCAACACGTTAGCGCATTTCGCCCCGCGCCAACTTGACTCCACTGGCCAGATCGTGACCCGTCGTGACACAAGCGTGTCACGATTCGGTCACGCTGCGTCCGGTCCAGAGATCTCAGCACAATGCACGACCCTGGGCAGCCCGCATGGTCCTCAGTGTGTTTGCGCGGAGGACGCGCGATGCTGGCGATCCTGTCGGGGTGCGCAATTCCCAGAATGGTTCTCATGTGTCCTCGCTTGGGCTCAGAGGACCTCGGTGGGGAGTCGGATGCTTGTGCCAGCGG
>JALOTB010000160.1 GCA_025458165.1 Chromatiaceae bacterium
GTGGAGCATATCGGGATTGGAGACCACGATGTCGCCGCGCGTGCGCACCGCCTTGCGCGCGTCGCCCGGTGTGTCCCCGTCGAAGGTGAAGGCCTTGACCCCCAGAGACGCCGCACGGCTGAGCTCCATCAGCTCGGCGACCTGGTCCTGCGCCAGCGCCTTGGTCGGAAAGAGATAGAGCGACTTGGCCCCGTTGGTGAGCACCGCGTCGAGCACCGGCAGGTTGTAGCACAGGGTCTTGCCGGAGGCGGTCGGGGTCGCGATCACCTGATGGCGCCCCGCCCGCGCGTGCCCCCAGGACTCTGCCTGGTGCAAATACAGCCGGGGGATCCCCCGGCCCTCGAGCGCCGCGCGCAGCCCCGGATGCAGCTCCGCCGGGAGCCCGGCATAGCGCCCGTCCGAGGCCGGCAGCACCAGCTCCCCGGTGATGCGCTCCCCGTAGCGGCGCTTGAGCCCGGCCGTCAGCCGGTCCAGGCGGTCGTCCGCTACCTCGGCAACGCTCGCGAGCTCTTCCTTCACGGCAACGGCGCAGCCCGGCATCACTATCCCCTCCGCAGATTCACCCGCCGGCAGTCTGCTCGGGGGGGTGGCTCATTTCGTGAGCCCGGTAAGGGCCGCGACACGCCGAGCGCGGCGCGCCGTCCCTTTCAGCTTGAATTCACCGGGCGCCTGTAGCTTGGCCTCACGCTCCCAAACAACCCGAAGGAGAGTGAGATGGCCACAGATGTCTCAAAAGAGGTCCGGGTCTGGGACCCGGCGGTACGTATCTTCCACTGGACCCTGGCCGCGGCCTTCGCCACGGCCTGGCTGACAGGCGACGAGCTCGCCCTGGTCCACGTCAACGCCGGCTACTTGATCGGCGGCCTGCTGGTGTTCCGGCTGATCTGGGGCTTCGTCGGCACGCGGCATGCGCGGTTCAGCGACTTCGTGCGCACGCCTTCGCAGGTGCTTGCGTATGTCCGCGACGCGGTGCGGCTGAGGTCCGACCGTTACGTCGGCCACAACCCCGCGGGCGGCGCGATGATTCTGGCCCTGATGATCACGCTGGGAATCACGGTCGCGAGCGGGATGGCCCTCTACGGCGCTACGGACTTCGCCGGCCCGCTCGCCGGGATATTCCGCGGCGAGCTGGCCGCCGACCTGCTCGAGGGACTGCACGAGGCAGGCGCCAATCTGACCCTATTCCTGGTCGTGCTGCATCTCGGGGGAGTGCTCTTCTCCAGCCTCGCCGAGGGCGAGAACCTGATCCGCGCCATGATCACCGGACGCAAAGAGCGGAGGACGGCATGAACATCCGAGTGACCCGCGCGATCGCGCTCGCCCTGCTGCTCGGCGCCGGTACCGCTGGGGCCGGAGTCGTCGATGAACTGCTCGCCGATTACCAGTCCGCCGGCGCCGGCCCCTTCGACCCCAAGGCCGGGGCGGCGCTCTGGCTCCAGGAGCACCCGAGCCCCGAGGGACCCCGAGCCTGTTCGACCTGCCACACCGCCGACCCGGCCGCCGAGGGCCGTCATGCGACCACCGGCAAGCCGATCGCGCCGCTCGCGCCCAGCGCGAGACCCGAGCGGCTGAGTGACCGCAAGGAGATCGAGAAGTGGCTCGCCCGCAACTGCAAGTGGACCCTGGGCCGGGAGTGCAGCGCCCAGGAGAAGGGCGACCTGCTCGCCTTCCTGCGCACCCAATAGCACCTATTCCGACATCGGAGGAACCTGACCATGAAGCGACTCATCCTGCCCCTCACCCTGCTCTTCGGCATCGCCGGCCTGCTCGCCGTCGGCCTCGCGCTCGGCGACCACGACGACGATGACGACGACGGCGGCCGGTCGAAGTCGAGTCCCGCCGCCGCGCTCGCCGATCCCGGCTATGCCCTGTACACCAACGAATGCGGCGGCTGCCACCTCGCCTACCCGCCCGCACTGCTCCCGGCGGCCTCCTGGGAGGCGATGATGGGCGGACTCTCCGACCACTTCGGCGACAACGCCGAGCTGGACGCCGACACGGCAGCCACCATCCGGGACTTCCTCGCCCGCAACGCCGCCGCTCCCGGCGCCGGCAAGCACGCGGAGCGCACCTGGCGTGCCACCCGCGGGTTGGAGCCGCCGCTGCGGATCACCGCGACCGACTACTTCCGCGGAAAACACCACGAGATCCCCGCTAAGATGATCTCGGACAACCCCGAGGTGCGCAGCTTCAGCCAGTGCGCGGCCTGCCACCAGGGGGCAGAGCGCGGCGACTTCGACGACGATCGCGTACGCATCCCAGGCTACGGACGATGGGACGACTGACACCTCTCTTGTTGATGGCCCTGACCCTCGCCGCGGCGCTGCCCGCCGCGGCGAGCGACGACGACCGCTCCTGGCGCGAGCGCGGCGAGGCCGAAGCGCTGCCGCTGGCGGAGCTGCTGCAGCGCGCCGACCTCGGTCCGGGCGCCCGGGTGCTGGAGGTCGAGGGCAAGCGCAAGCGCGGCCGCGCACTCTACGAGATCGAGTACGTCGACGGGACTGGGCGGATCTACGAGGTCCTGATCGACGCCGTGACCGGCGAGGTCCTGCGCCGCGAGGAGGAAGACTGAGATGCGGCTGCTGCTCGCCGAGGACGACGCCCCGCTCGCCGAGCGCCTGCGCCAGCGGCTGCAGGCGGCGGGCTATGCCGTCGACACCGCCGACAACGGCGTCGATGCCCTGCACCTCGGCGACACCGAGGACTACGACTTGGTGATCCTCGATCTCGGGCTGCCGCGGCTCGCCGGCCTTGAGGTCCTGCGCCGCTGGCGCGCCGGCGGGCGGGCCATGCCGGTGCTGATCCTCACCGCGCGCGACACCTGGCGCGAGAAGGTCGAAGGGCTCAAGGCCGGCGCCGATGACTACCTGACCAAGCCCTTCCATGCCGAGGAGCTGCTCGCCCGGCTGGGCGCGCTCACCCGCCGCGCCCATGGCCGCGCTGACCCCGAGCTCGCCGCAGGCACCCTGACCCTCGACGAGGAGCGACAACGCGCGCTCGGCGCCGGCGGCCGGGCAATCGAGCTCACCGGCACCGAGTTCCGCCTGCTGCGCTATTTCATGCTGAACCCGGGCAAGGTGCTCTCCAAGAGCCGGCTCACCGAGCATGTCTACGACGGCGACTCCGACCGCGACAGCAATGTCATCGAGGTCTACGTGCGCCGGCTGCGCGAGAAGCTGGGACCGGAGCTGATCGAGACCCGCCGCGGCCAGGGCTACGTCTTCCGCGGATGATCCGTTGACCCGCGAGTCCGACTCCGTGGAACCGACCGAGCGCCGCCGGCAGTCGAGCACAGGCTCCCTGGAGCGCTCACTGCAGTGGACGCTCGGGCTCCTGGTGCTCGCCGTCCTGCTCACACTCACCGCCGCCGGGGCCTGGATGCTCGCGCGCGCCGCCGAGCACTTCGCCGCCGCCCGCCTGGCGCACGACGCCGAGGCCCTGGTCGCCGGGCTCGGCGCCCAGACGACCCAGCTCGACCGGCCCCTGCCCCCGATCTACCAGCAGCCGCTCTCGGGGCACTATTTCGTGGTGCGCTTCGCCGATGGCCGGGCTCTGCGCTCGCGCTCGCTCTGGGACCACCCCTTCGAGATCGCGCCCCTGCCCGCCGGCGCAACCGCGCTGGAGCGCCGCGAGGGCCCGCTCGGTCAGCGCCTGCTCCTCTGGCGCGCCGGCTACACCCGCGGCGAGGAGGGCTTCACCGTCGCCGTCACCGAGGACCTCCGCCCGCTGATGGCCGAGCTGCGCCGTTTCCTCGCCGCCGCGGTCGTGCTGTCACTGCTCGGGCTCGGCGTCCTCCTCCTGGTGCAGCGGCGCCTGCTGCGGCGGGGCTTCCGCCGCATCGACGCGGTGCGGGCGGACGTTCAGCGGCTCGCCAACGGCGAGGTCGACCGCCTAGGCGAGTCGGTGCCGGCCGAGGTCCAGCCACTGGTGCGCGAGCTCAATGCCCTGATCGACGGCTGGCGCGACCACCTCAGCCGCTCCCGCAACGCGCTGGGCAACCTGGCGCACGCGCTGAAATCGCCGCTCAACCTGATCCTGCTCCAGCGGGAAGGTCCAGACGACCCGGTCGCCGAGCAGGCCCTGCGCATGCGCACGCTCATCGAGCGCGAGCTGCGGCGCGCGCGGATCGCCGGCGAGCACTCACCGGGGCGGCGCTTCCACCCCCACGAGGACATCGCCGATCTGGTCGACGGCATCCGCACCCTGTACGCGGAGCGCGACCTCGCCATCACCTCCGAGATCGACGCCCCGGCGCGGCTCGCCTTCGATCAGGAGGACATGCTGGAGCTGATCGGCAACCTGCTTGACAACGCCGCCAAGTGGGCGGCGCGGCGGGTGCGCCTGCGGCTCAGCGCCGGTGACGGCCTGCACCTCGACATCGACGACGATGGGCCAGGCGTCCCGGAGGAGGCCGCCGCGACCCTGGCCCAGCGC
>JALOTB010000161.1 GCA_025458165.1 Chromatiaceae bacterium
GACCATGCAGGCGACCCTCAACCAGGAGATCGCGCGGCTGCGCCAGGAGATCGACGATCACATCGCGGCGCATCCCGACCTTAAGGCGCAACGGGCCCACCTGGCGCGCATCCCCGGCGTGGGACCGAAACTGTCGGCCTGGTTCCTCGCCCTGTTTCGCCTGAAAGCCTTCCGCGACGCTAAACAGGCCGCCGCCTTCCTCGGGTTGATCCCCGTGGAGTACCAATCCGGCACCAGTGTCCTCAAGCGCCCCCGCCTGGCCAAGAACGGCGACGGACGCTGGCGCGCCCGGCTGTTCCTGCCCGCGCTCATCGCCGCCCGCTACAACCCCGACATTCGTGCCCTCTACACACGCCTCATCGCCGCCGGCAAACCCAAGATGAGCGCCGCCGGCGCGGCGAGGCCATGCGCAAGCTCGTGCAGATCGCCTTCGGGGTGTTCAAACACCAGCAGCCCTACCGGCCGCAAACCGCCTAAGCGACACCCGTGGTAACGGCCCAGACGCCGCGGGAAGGTGGGGCTTTTCTCCTGCCGAACCGGTCCCCAAGGTAGCCTCCCCGGCGGGAGGAAATCCCCATACCTGCCAAATGACCAAACCCAGTCACCAACCCTTGACGAGAAAGACGGTATCTACAACCCGACACCGACCTACAAGGGGCGGCCCGTAGGTTGGCCTTCAGGCCGACGGGGAGCTTGCAGGCTTCGCAGGCGGTGCTGTCGGGCTGAGGTCCAGAACTACAGGGCGACCGTGATCGCCGACGCCCGGCAAGCTTGCGGCGGCTGCGCGTCACTGTGGCTTGCTGGATACTCTGGCCTCAGGCGCGGGCCGCTCGGCGTCGCCGCGTTGGCCACTGTCCTTGGAGCCACCATCATGACCACCTACTTCGTCAGCCGTCACCCCGGCGCCCGCGACTGGGCGGAGGAGGAGGGCCTCGAGGTCGACCTCGTCCTCGCCCATCTCGACCCCGTCGATCTCGTCGCGGGCGACCGGGTGATCGGGTCGCTGCCGGTGAACCTGGCCGCGGATGTCTGCGCCCGCGGGGCGCGCTATCTGCACCTGTCGCTGGAGCTGCCTGCGGTGCTGCGCGGTCGCGAGCTGACAGCGGAGCAGATGCGCGAGCTCGGGGCACGCGTCGAGGAGTTTCGCGTGGAGCGGGTGGGGTAGCGGCCATGTGGGGGCCTTTGAACGACTTCGTCATGACCTACCTCGACCCGGTCGGGGTGGTCGTCGGGGTTCTGATCGCCGTTCCGGTGATACTCACCTGGTGGGAGGTCACCCTCGGCCGGCGGCGCCAGCAGCGGCGTTGGTTTCGGGAGATCCGCCGACGGCCTGGAGAGCGGCCGTCGATCCTGATTCTCGACCTTTTGGCGGGCAAGGACATCCGCGCCAGCGTCGAGCACTTTCGCCAGCGCCAACGCGGTCTCAGCGCGATCCCCGACGAACGGATCTTTTGTCTCGCTCGCACCAAGCCGCTGACGCCCGAGCAGATGCCCGCACTCCACGAGGAGCTGCGCGCCTTGGCCGCGCGGATCATCACCAGCGGGACCGATACCTTGCACTACTTCCATGCCGGGCCGGCCTGCGCCGCGGCGCTGGTGGGGGCGGAGCTCGCCAACGCATGCCGCGTCATCCTCTACCAGCACTCGGTGGAGCATGGGACCTATGTCAACATGGGTCCCCTCAAGGCACTAGCCATGGGGTCGGAGTCTAGTTGAGTCGTGCCCCTCGGCGCCTTGGTGCGGAGGGGCGCTGCGACCGATCCAGCGGGCGTTTCGAGCAGACCCGGAGGAGCGTAGGGTCCGCCGCGCGGGGCAGGACGCCACGCCAAGCTCAGTCGCCCCGGCGAGTGAAACTGGAGGGGCTCGGAAACCGCGTGTGCGACTTCCGTGCGGATGGGCGCCCGGGACGGCCAGTGAATGCGCGTTTCCCTGACTCTGTCACCGCCTAAGCCGCCCGTATGCACCGCCCGTCTTCTGATGTCACACGCAAGCGACCCCGCCGAGTCCCAACCCTCGGTGTCTTGTGGGCCCTGGCCGGGCTCTCGGCTGTCCAAGGCGCTGGCATGTCTGGCGCGGACGGACTCCCGTTGGGCGGCGAGGTGCGCTTCGAGGCCGACGGCCCCTGGTTCACTGAGTGCGCGAGCGGGCGGCGCTACCCAGTGCTGGGGGAGGGGGCCTTCGTCGACCTGGAGCGGGTCTACCGCGAGACGGGGGAGACAGCAGGCGCACCGATCTACGTTACCTTCGACGGGGCCATAGTAACTGGCCCCGAGTCGGGGGGAGCAGGGCGGGGACCCAGCGTGATCGTGCACCGCTTCATCCACGCCTGGCCGCATCAGCAGTGCCAACGGGCCCTGGCGGATGCCGCGCTCACCAACACCTATTGGCGTATCGTCCGCATCGGCGACCTGCCAGTGCGCGCCGACTGGGACCGCCGTGAGCCGCACCTCATCCTGCGCGGCGAGGGGCCGGTGGGCCGTTACGTCGCGACGCTCGGCTGCAATCCGCTCGCCGGCGATTATGCGTTGGGCTGGGGGCTGGTCCATCTGCGCCCAGCGCCAAGCGTCGCGGCGGACTGCCCGCAGCCGCTCGCGGCGCTGGAGCGGGCATTCGAGGAGGCGCTGACCAAGGCCAGGCGCTGGCGCATCAAGGCGAGCACGCTCGAGCTCTTCGACGCGGCCCGGACCCCGCTCGCGCTGTTCGAGGCGGTCTACTTCTGACCAGCCGCTCTGCGCCCTCGCCCCCGGCCATCTCCCGGGGCGAGGGCGACGCGCAGCGTGCCGCGCGAATCTCACGGTACGCGGCTACTTCTCCTTCGCGAAGGGCCAGGCGACGATGCCGCACTCCATCACCTTGACGTTGCGCCAGCCGCGGGCGTTGAGGTTGGCCGCGCCCTCATAGCCGCGCAGCGAGATCCTGCAGAAGAGGATGATCTCGCGGTGTTTGTCCTGCGGCGGCTCGTTCAGACGGTCGCGCAACCCTGGATAGCAGTGGGTCCGGGGCGTCCCAGCGGCGGCTCCCCGCTCAACCTACAGGTACTTGAGCCGTCCCCGCAGATCGTCGAGGTCGGTCACCACGTCGCGCAGGCTCACCCCGTCCGGCCCCGTGCCGACGATGATCCCCTTACCCGCGACCGGGATCACGGTGTCGATCTGGAAGCGCCCGCTCGCCCCCCGCAGGAAGCACTCCTCGTCGAAGAATAGCCGGTCGCCTTGAGAACCTATGGCGTCCGACTCCAGGGTCTCGAAACCGATCAGTGCCTTGATGTCGTCGACCGAGGCGACGTTGACCAGGTCGATCGTTTGGGTCTCAGGGGTAATCAGATAGGCCTTCATGTCGCTTTACCTCTACGTTCGGGAACAGGGCGATTGTGTATCCCCTTGGGGTCTTCGATCGCCGGAAAACAGGCCGGGGATCATCCCAGCCTGGGCAGAGCCCATCGGCTTGGTGAGCCTCAGGGCGTCTCCTTGCAGCAACTCCGGTCGGCGCACCCCTAGCCGCCATCGATCCGAGCGGCGGCGGCCTCGGCGGTCGCCAGGAGGGACGATCACCTGGTGGTCCAGGTCGCCAGCGCTACGGCGTGGTCAGCTTAGGCCGCCGAGCGCGAGTTTAGAGAAGGCTTAAGGACTGAGCGAATCGTTTGTCCTGACTGGGTCTATTGCCCCTGCCTATTGCGAATTCGCCATCGCGATCGGGATTGGCGGAGCTATGGCAACGGCACCCCACGAGCGGCGTACCAGTCACGGTCGAGCACCCAGCGGACCGAGCGGACCTCGGGCTCGGCCTCGACGATCGCCTGGGCACGCTTCTGATGCTCGGCCAGCCGGGCCTGGGCCGCGACCATGTCGGGATGCTCCGGCGCCGTTCCCGCAACCCGCGGCTCGATGACGGCCAGAAACTGGGCGACTGGCACCTCGAACGAGCGCGGGCTCTTCATCGTCGCCATCCCGTTCTGCACCGAAACGACCCGAAACGCGTAGGGATAGGCCGCGAGCTCGGCATCGGCAGCTAGGCGCTTGTTCAAGCGTGCAGCCCCCGGGTCCCAGCTCGAGATCAGCCACGTGGCGACCAGTGCGGCAACGACGGCGACTAGGCCAATCAGATAGTTGCGTGTGAAGCGGTCCATGGTGCGTTTCCCGAGCGGCAAGGGGCTCGCGCGCTCGGCCGTCTCGGCGGCGAGCGGCTCGGCCGGTCGGGGTATTTTCCCCAACCGGAGGGCGCCCGGCGTTGACGTTTCTCAGGGACCTCGTGCTGGAAGTCTTCGAACTGTTCGTCACCGTGGTTATCGATCACCCGCCGATTGAAGGATTTCGACAGCCGCGCGATGGTCGCTGCGTCCTCGCTGGTCGGATCGAAGCGGGGGTCACCCGCGAGCCCCTGCCCTGCGCTGGGGGGGATGTGACCCTTGGCGGGCATTGCCCTCGGCGAGTTACGCGGAGGGCAGCGGCTCGTCAGGCGAAAACTGACTTCGGACCGGAATAGCTTGTTAGTGAGCCGATCCTCAGCGACTTTTAGGGCGCCTGCGGGTCCAGGGGCCGTGGAGGGCGTGCCGGGCTTTCGCTCGGTCCCGGGAACAGTCCCTTGTCGTCCTGATCCGGGCGGCCTTCTCCTGTGGTAGGGTTGATCGGGCTGATCTTCCCCCTCTAAACCGACCACTGAGGTGCCGGCAACCCAGTAGCGGTGCGGCCTGAAGGGGATTGCTGGATCTGGCGGTGTAGCCAT
>JALOTB010000162.1 GCA_025458165.1 Chromatiaceae bacterium
GAGCGCGAGATCGAGGTCCAGGTGAGCCTCGCCCCCATGGGCGTGGAGATCATGGCCCCGCCCGGCATGGAGGAGATGACGAGCCAGCTCCAGGGTCTGTTCGCCAACCTCGGTCAAGGTCGCACCAAGCGGCGCAAGCTCAAGGTGCGCGATGCCCTCAAGGTGCTCAAGGACGAGGAGGCGGCCAAGCGTGTCAACGAGGAGGAGCTGAAGCTCCGCGCGCTGGCCAACGCCGAGCAGAACGGCATCGTCTTCTTGGACGAGCTGGACAAGATCACCAAGCGCTCGGAGCACGGCGGCAGCGGTCCCGATGTCTCCCGCGAGGGGGTGCAGCGCGACCTCTTGCCGATCGTCGAGGGCAGCACCGTCTCGACCAAGTACGGCATGGTGCGCACCGACCACATCCTGTTCATTGCCTCCGGGGCCTTCCACCTCGCCAAGCCCTCCGACCTGATCCCGGAGCTGCAGGGGCGCTTGCCGATCCGCGTCGAGCTCAAGGCCCTGACCACGGACGACTTCGTGCGCATCCTGACCGAGCCAGATGCCTCGCTGACCGACCAGTACAAGGCCCTGCTCGCGACCGAAGGGGTCAACCTGGAGCTCACCCCCGAGGGCATCCGGCGCATCGCCGAGATCGCCTGGCAGGTCAACGAGCGCACCGAGAATATCGGCGCGCGGCGCTTGCACACCGTGCTGGAGCGGCTGCTGGAGGACGTCTCATTCAACGCCTCTGACCTCGACCGGGTGACCATCAGCGTCGATGCCGCTTACGTTGACCGCAGCCTCGCCGCCCTGGCGGCGGACGAAGACCTGTCGCGCTACATCCTGTGAGCCGGCGGACAGCCGCGGCGGTTGAGATTGCGGGGTGCATCACCCACCTGGCGGTAATGGAATCGTCGCCGCACCCGCGCGGGGCGAGCCGCACCCCTAGCGACCAGGAGTCCCCATGCCCACCCCCACCGAGCTCAACCTCCACCGCCAGTCCCGCGTCCTGGAGATCACTTTCGATGATGGCTCCCATTACAATCTGCCCTGCGAGTACCTGCGGGTCTACTCGCCCTCCGCCGAGGTGCAGGGCCACGGCCCGGGTCAGCGGGTGCTGCAGATCGGCAAGGAGGAGGTCAACATCGACAAGATTGAGCCGGTCGGCAACTACGCGATCTGCCTGCACTTCGACGACGAGCACAACACCGGCATCTACTCCTGGGAATACCTCTACGGCCTGGGCCAGAACCAGGAGGAGCTCTGGCAGACCTACGTCACCGAGCTGGAGAAGGCGGGGCACAAGCGCAAAAAGCCCTCTTGATGCTTGCTCTCGTTCCCAAGGTCCCCTTGGGAGCGCCGTCGCCGAAGCTCCGCTTCGCGACACTCGGCCAGCAGGAAGCCGCGGTTGCCGGCTGTAGCGGCCTTAACCTCCCTGGTCTCTGGCTTCCGGCATTCCCTGCCGGGACGACGTTTGTGGCCCGGCTCGAGCTTGGGCCTGCCATCGGCGGTACCGCGCTACACAATGACGATTCCTGCCTCGTCGTCGCGGCGCTCGCCGGCCGCGGCGACTTCGCCTCCCTCCTGATCGAGCGCCTGCTCCGTAGCTGAGCCTCGCCCACCAGGCCCCTGCGCCCGGTCCATTGCCTTCCTGTAGAATCGGGCCATCGCAGCAGCGGGTGCCCGACCATGTCCGACGACAAGACCACCCACTTCGGTTACGAACAGGTCCCGGCGGAGGAGAAGGCGTCCCGGGTGCGGGCGGTGTTCGATTCGGTCGCCGACCGCTACGACCTGATGAACGACCTGATGTCGCTCGGCGTCCACCGCCTGTGGAAGCGCACGGCGGTCGCGCTGGCCGGGGTGCGGCGTGGGCAGCGGGTGCTCGACCTCGCCTCCGGCACCGGCGACCTCGCCGCGCGGTTCGCGGCCATCGTCGGGCCCGAGGGCGAGGTGGTCGTCACCGACATCAACGCCGCGATGCTGGAGCGGGGGCGCTCGCGCCTCACCGACGCGGGGCTGGCGGGCAACCTGCGCTACGCCCAGGTCGACGCCGAGCGGCTACCCTTTCCCGACGGTCACTTCGACTGCCTCACCATCGGCTTTGGGCTGCGCAACGTCACCCATAAGCAGCGCGCCCTGGGGGAGATGCACCGGGTCTTAAAGCCCGGCGGCCGTGCCCTGGTCCTGGAGTTCTCCCACCCCAGCAACCGCGTCCTGCAGAAGGCCTACGACCTCTACTCCTTCTCCGTCCTGCCGGCCCTCGGCCGGGTCGTCGCCGGTGACTCGGCGAGCTACCGCTATCTCGCCGAGTCGATCCGCATGCACCCGGACCAGGAGACGCTCCGCTCGATGATGGAGCAGGCCGGCTTCGAGCGCTGCGAGTACTTCAACCTCACTGGCGGGGTCGTCGCCATCCACCGGGGCTACCGGCTGTGAGCACGGGCGTGCAGATCCCGGACGCCGCCCTGGCGGCCCTGGAGGGCCTGATCAACCGCTATCTCGCACTCGACCCCGAGGGCGCGCGCCGGCTCGCGGCCCTGCAGGGGCGGGTATTTCTGATCGAAGTGACGGGGTTCGGCACCCCGATCTACCTGATCCCCGGCCCGGATAGCATCCAGCTCTTCGGCGAGTACGCCGGGGAGCCCGACTGCACGCTGCGCGGCAGCCCCGCCGCCCTGGCCCGACTCGGGCTGTCGCGGCGCCGAGAGGACCAGCTCTTCGGCGGCGAGGTCGAGGTGGAGGGCCAGACCGACCTGGCGCAGGAGCTGGGCGACCTGCTCGGCGGGATCGAGGTCGACTGGGAGGAGCAGCTCTCCCGCCTGGTCGGCGACCCCCTCGCCCACCAGGTCGGCAGCGGGCTGCGCTCGGCGGGGCGCTGGGGACGGCAGACCACGGAGACCCTCACCCAAGACCTGGGGGAGTACCTCCAGGAGGAGGCGCGGTTGCTGCCTTCCCGAAACGAGGTCGAGGCCTTCCTCGACGACGTCGACCGGCTGCGCGACGACGTCGAGCGGCTGGCCGCGCGGATGGGGCGGCTCGCCAAAGGCCATGGAGACGGCGGCGGCGAGCAATGATCCGCCCGAGCCAGGCCGTCCGCCTGATCCACATCAACTGGGTGCTCCTGCGCCACGGGCTCGATGAGGTCATCCTCGCCGCCCACCTGCTGCGGCCCCTGCGCTTCCTGCTCTATCTGACGCCCTGGTACTGGCTGCGCGGCGAGATGCCGCCTTACCCGGTGCGCATCCGTCAGGCACTCGAGGACCTCGGGCCGATCTTCGTCAAGTTCGGCCAGCTCCTCTCGACGCGCCGCGACCTGCTCCCGGACGACCTGGCGGTGGAGCTCGCCAAGCTCCAGGACCGGGTCCCGCCCTTTCCGGGGACCGCGGCGCGGGCGCTGATCGAGAAGTCCTGGGGCAAGCCGATCGAGGCCGTGCTCGACGGCTTCGACGAGCAGCCACTCGCCTCCGCTTCGGTCGCCCAGGTCCACACCGCACGCCTGAAGGATGGTCGCGAGGTGGTGGTCAAGGTCCTGCGGCCCGGCATCGAGCGCGTGATCCGCCGCGACATCGGGCTCCTCTATATTGTCGCCGGTCTCGCCCAGCGTTATTGGAAGGACGGCCGGCGGCTGCGCCCGGTCGAGGTCGTCGAGGAGTACGAGAAGACCATCTTCGACGAGCTCGACCTCCAGCGCGAGGCCGCCAACGCCTCTCAGCTCCGGCGCAATTTCCTCGGCAGCGAGATGCTCTACCACCCGGAGGTCTACTGGGAGCTCACTCGCCCCACCGTGATGGTGATGGAGCGCATCTACGGCATCCCGGTGAGCGAGGTCGAGACCCTCAAGGCCATGGGGATCAGCCTCAAGATGCTCGGCGAGCGCGGGGTGGAGATCTTCTTCACCCAGGTCTTTCGCGACAACTTCTTCCACGCCGATATGCACCCCGGCAACATCTTCGTGGAGCCCTCGGGGCGCTACATCGCGGTCGACTTCGGCATCGTCGGCACGCTGACCAAGGGCGACCAGCGCTATCTCGCCGAGAACCTGCTCGCCTTCTTCAACCGCGACTACCGCCGGGTGGCGGAGCTGCACGTCGAGTCGGGCTGGGTCCCGGCCGAGACCCGGGTGGAGGAGTTCGAGTCGGCCATCCGCACCGTCTGCGAGCCGATCTTCGAGAAGCCGCTGGCGGAGATCTCATTCGGCCACTTCCTGCTGCGCCTGTTCCAGACCGCGCGCCGCTTCGACATGGAGATCCAGCCCCAGCTCGTGCTGTTGCAGAAGACCCTGCTCAACATCGAGGGCATGGGCCGGCAGCTCTACCCCCAGCTCGACCTCTGGACCACCGCCAAGCCCTTCATGGAGCGGTGGATGAAGCAGCAGTTCGGCGCGCGCGCCTTCGTCAAGCGCGTCCAGCGCAACCTCGGGCCCGTCACT
>JALOTB010000163.1 GCA_025458165.1 Chromatiaceae bacterium
GCCGCCAACGTGGCGCGCAACCTCGCCGCGCTCGGGCTCAGAGCCGAGCTGGCCGGTGTGACGGGCGATGATCTTGGGCGTGCACGCCTGCTTGCAGACCTGGCCTCCGACGGCATCGACAGCGCCGCAGTGATGATCGCCCAGGGTCGCGCCACCACGGTCAAGACTCGTGTGGTCGGCGATCATCAGCAAATGCTCCGCATCGACGAGGAGCACACCACCCGCCTGCCCCACCGTGACATTGAACGGCTTCGCGCCTTGGCGACCGAGCGCTTGCCTGGCGCCGCGGCACTGGTGCTCTCCGACTACGCAAAGGGCGTGCTCGACGCCGAGTTGTGCGCCGCCCTCATCACCGCGGCGCGAGCGCAGGGCGTGCCCGTGCTGGTCGATCCCAAGGGGCGCAACTTCAGCCGCTATGCCGGGGCGACGCTGATCACGCCGAACCGCGGCGAGCTGGCGCTAGCGACGGGGGTCCGGTCCAGCGACCTCGACGGCCTACTGAGCGCCGGCCGCGAGCTTCGCGACGCCCTGGCACTGGAGCGGCTGGTCCTGACCCTGAGCGAACGTGGGATGGTCCTGATTGGGCCGGACGGCGAGCAGCGCATCCCAGCGGTCGCGCGCGAGGTCTTCGATGTGTCTGGGGCCGGCGACACCGTCATCGCGACCTTCGCCGCTGGACTAGCGGCGGGGCTTGGGTACGCCGACACCGCACACCTGGCCAACCTCGCCGCCGGCGTGGTGGTCGGCAAGGTGGGCACCGCCGTCATCACCGCCGGCGAGCTGCTTGCCGCCATCTCCGGCGAAGCGGCCTTGGAGCAGGCGGCCAAGGTGCAGAGCACCGAAGACGCCGCCAACCTCATCGGCCGCTGGCGGGCCGCCGGCGAGCGCGTGGTCTTTACCAACGGCTGCTTCGACCTGCTGCATGTCGGGCATGTGACCTACCTAGAGTGCGCCCGGCGCTACGGCCATCGGCTGGTGGTGGGGCTCAACACCGACCGCTCGGTGCGCGCCCTCAAGGGGGCCGGGCGCCCGGTGATCCGCGAGGACGACCGGGCGCGCGTGCTCGCGGCCCTGACCTCGGTCGACGCCGTCGTGCTCTTTGATGAAGACACCCCGCTTGATCTCATCCGGCGTCTGCGTCCGGACGTGCTGGCGAAGGGTGCCGACTACCGAGAGGAGCAGGTGGTCGGGGCGGCGGAGGTCAAATCCTGGGGCGGTGAGGTGGTACTCGTGCCTCTAGTCCAGGACCGCAGCACCAGTGGCATCATCCAGCGCCTCGGGCCAGCCCCGGTAGTCGAGCCCTGAAGCGGGTGCAGCGCCTCTCGCTGCGACTGCTCTCATGACCGTGGTGGAACCGCTTCGCTTGTTCCACCCTCCTCAGGCTGCTGCGACCGACCCATGGGTTTGGGAGACGGGTTGGCGCTGGGGGGGGTGGATCACATGAAGTAGCCCCGATGCCAAGGAGGAGCCGGCCACAAAACGTCAGTCGAGGTCATCATAGCCATTCAGGTCGAGCTGAATCAGCACCGCCTTGCGCAGGAGCTTGCGCTCGTGCTGAACGATCCGGCGCAAGCGCTCGACCTCTGCCTCCAACTGCGCAACGCGCCGGCTGAGATCCACCGGGGGCGCGACAACCCCACCATCGGCCGCGGGCCTGTCCTCGACAGGCCCCGCCTCTCGCTCCTGGACTGATTCCGGCGGAGTGCCGGGTTGGGGCGCCGACGCGGCGAGGGCAAGCTCCTTCTGCATGTCCGCGGCGACGGCGGCGAGGTCGGCCGGCCCCAGGGTGTGGAGCTCCTCGATGCAGCCATAGAGAAACAGCCGATCGCAGAGGGCGTTGATACGCCTGGGTACACCGCCGCTCAGCTCGTGGACGGTGGGGAAGAGCGCTTCATCGAGCGCGGGATCGCCGCTCCAACCGACCCGACCGAGGCGGAATTCGATGTAGCCCCGGGTCTCCTCGGCGGAAAGGGGATCGAGGTGATGCGAAGCGATGACCCGCTGGCGAAGCTGCTCCATGCCAGCGCCCTTCAACGTGCGGCGCAGTTCGTCCTGGCCGAGCAGGAAGCTCTGGAAGAGCGAGCGCCCATCGATCTCGAAGTTGGCGAGCATGCGCAGCTCCTCCAGCGAGCGGGCCGGGAGATTCTGCGCCTCGTCGACGACCAGCAAGATGCGCTTGCCCTCCGCAAAACGGGCGCGGGCAATCGCCTCTAGGTTGTGCAGCAGGGTCGCCTTGTTCATCCCCTCGTGGGCTAAGCCGAACGAGGCGCAGACCATGCGCAGCATGTCCTCGGGACCCACTTGGGTGGTGACGAGCTGCGCCGCCATCACGTCGCGGTTCTCGATCTCGCTGAACAGGTTGCGCACCAGCATGGTCTTGCCGGTGCCGATACCCCCCGTGATGACTATGAAGCCCTCGCCCTGCGCGAGCCCGTAGCGCAGGTAGGCCATCGCCCGGTTGTGGACCTGGCTCTCGTAAAAAAAACGCTGGTCCGGCGTGAGCTGGAAGGGCTTGCCGGTGAGCCGGTAGAACTCGTCGTACATCGCCTAGCTCACAATCCGATTCCGCATGCAAGGTTTCAGGTCCTAAGGGCACCTTGAAAAATTCAAGGTGCCCATGCGGCACCGGGACGTGCCGCCATTTTCAAGTGCCCAAGCACTTGAAAATGAAGCGAAGCGGAAGTCGCACTGGTCGCTTCGCGTCTTGAAGAATCCCAGGGATGGGATTTCTCAAAGTCCCCTTAAGAAGGGTGCAATAACAAGGTGAACAATCTGATGACCCGCGTACGCTGGGGTGAGCTTGCGAACCCCTGCCTTCTCGCGGCGGGCCATGCTGGGGTTCGTTCCTCACCCCAGCCTCGGCATAGAATGCCGGGGGAGTGCCAGAACCCAGTCGCCATGGATGGCTGTCGCGCCCACTTCCCTGCGGCCTGGATACCGGCAATCCATGCTGGTATGACGGCCCCTTGGAATTCTCGGTTCAAACCGACAGGCGGTGACGACTTAACCGCGAGTCGACAGACCGAGCCTTTATCTGAGCTCCATGGACAGGGTGGCGCTGACCCGATTCTCGTCGTAGGAGTTGGTATCCGACTCACCCGTGCGCTCGGTATGCTCAACGGTAATACCTACCGATGTCCTCGGGGTAAGATTCCTGGTCACGCGAAAGGCGACCCGGTACTGCTCGAAGTCTCCCTCCTCCTCGGTCGGAGCATCCCTCCAATCTTCGCTGTAATCCCAGTACTGAAACAGTACCGACGCGGAGGCAGTGGGCGTCATACGGCGACTGAGATCGAGCAGCAGTTGCGAGGAGGTGATCGTCGGATTGGGTTCTTGTTCAGGGGTGTCTCTTGCCACGTCTAGCTCCAGACGTGCCGCCGTCCTCCTCCAGGTTGCACCGACACTCGCGGTCGCCTGTTGCCGCACGAAGACCGTATCGTCGAGGGTGGCGGTGTTGCGGACGATGGAGGCAACCTGCGCCGCAAAGGGATCGACGATCGGGTTGCCAAAGGCATCCGCCGGGGGGATCACCTCCTGGTCGAGGAGGACAGCATTTGGATCTTGCACGGACACGCGATACCGCGCACGCCACAGCGTGCGTCTGTGTTGATGCTCGAAATCCAGCACGCTGTCATCGCCCCAGAACGCTTGGCCGTACCCGGCGGTCAATGTCGTGCGCGGACTGGGTGTCCAGGTGAACCCAACCCGCCAACTCGGACCGCTCGAGTTATTGGTCGTCTCGTAGTCTCCCTCCGCATAGCCAAGGCTTAGGGTGCCCAGAACGGTCCGATTGAATCGGTAGTTCAAGCCGCCGTCTGCCCGCCAAAATCCATCACCAGTATCGGTATCGAAGGTCGTATTGCGATAGGTGAGGCTCCAGGGAAAGCGCGAAGCATCGGGGTCGCTTGCAACGAGCGCCGAGACCAGCCAACCGAAGACCCCCTCGGCACCATCTCCCTCAGCCGTCTCGGCCGTATACACATAGCTGATGCCCGGCTCAATCGCCATCCGGGCGTTGTTTCCGCTCCCAAGCGGAAAGCGCAATGAGGGCACCAAACTCACCGTCGCGAACTGCGTCGAGGCATCTGGATCGGAGATCGGGTCGAACGTTGACGCGGACCCGGGATCGATCAGCGCCTCGCCGGCAGTCGCCGTCCCGGTTACGAACAAGTAATCCTCGACGAGCTCCGTCGTCCCGTTGGCCTCCAAGAGGTGAGCAACCCCGTTGAAGCTCGACTCGTCCTGGTAGAGCCTTAAAATCGGAGCGTAGATGACGCGCGCCGAGGCACGGGCCCCTTCTCGTTCAGCAGCGACGTAAGGGGCGAGCTCCACGACCATTTCGCTCTGGCCGCTCCCTGGAGCAAGAAATAGGTTATCGCTATAGATGAGCTGCGAGGTCAGGCCAGCGTTGATGGTCCAGCCCTCCGCGGCGGCCGCTAGCGCTAGGCCCATGAGGGTACACAACAGGGTGGCTTGCGCGGACCTACGCACCATCGAAGTCCTCTAGACAATCGAACGAGTGGCAGGGTGCCAACCGTCGCTCCCGGCGGTATCGATAGACATCGAACACCCCGACGCGTAGCGACAGGTGCCGAGGTATGCGGTATTGCGCGCCCTCAGAACCAGGACTCGGGAACCAGCAGGACGTCGCCTGGCCGAATGTCGGTGTTTGCACTGAGATCGGCGTCGCGGATGAGATCATTCAGGCGGATGTTGTATTGCTTTCGTACCCCGTCCTCGTTCCGCACCAACATGGCTCGGTTTCCGGCGGCGAACTCGGTTATCCCCCCAACCTCGATCATCACATCCAGCAGCGTCATGCCGTCACGGTAGGGCAAGGCTCTCGCGCCCTCGGTGACCTCCCCGAGGACTCGGATCTGATCCGGAAATACGCCGATAAACTCCTGCACGACGACCGTGACCAGCGGATCACGCAGGTACACGGCGAGCTGCGTCTCCAGGTCACGGGCGAGCTCGGTGGGGGTCTTTCCAGCGGCCGGGATGTCCTCCAGCAAGGGGGCCGATATGAACCCGTCGGGGCGCACAGGGACTGTCGTGCTCACCTCGGGATAACGCCAAACGAAGATGTTTAGCGAGTCGCCGGGACCGATTCTGTACTTGTCGGCGGCCGGCGCTGGAGACTTCGCCGCTGGAGGGGCAGGATACTTCTCCCGCCAGGCGCAAGCGGGTAGGCCGACAAGGCAACCCGCGAGTAGGACCGCTCCCAAGCGAAAACCGACTGTGCTGAACACCTCGAAGCTCCCCCTTGATCTCCCGTGACCGCCGTCCCCGAACGGCGCCAATTCCAAGGGCGACCTTATACCAGACGGCCAGTTGGCTTACCACGATCGCGTCACAGCACCGCGCCAGCACCCAGGGGTGATCCCGAGCCACAGGGCGTTGACGTGAGACTCGCGCGCAGCGCGCTCGAAATCCCCCTCTTCCGCGCGCGGGAGAGGGATGGGGTGAGGGCAAGCCCGGGCCGGTCCTCCGAGAGCGTAACGGTGGAATGGCTAACCATTCGGCACAACCCCGAGGAACCGCGCGATCCGCGACACCCCCTCGGCGAGGGCATCCAGCCCCGTGGTATAGGCGAAGCGCAGGTAGCGCTCGGGGGCGTTGGCGCCGAAATCGCGCCCGGGAGTCACGGCCACCGCCTCGTGATCGAGAAGGCGGGTGGCGAAGTCTTCGCTGTCATCGGTGAGTGCCGAGCAGTCGGCGTAGAGGTAAAAGGCCCCCTCGGGGCGCGCGGGGAAGCGGAAGCCGAGCTCGGTCAGCGCCGGGAGCAGGAAGTCGCGCCGGCGTTCAAACTCCTGCCGGCGCGCCTCCAGGATAGCCAGCGTCTCCGGCTCGAATGCCGCGAGCGCGGCGTGCTGCGAGGGGGTCGGCGCGGCGAGATAGAGGTTCTGCGCCAGCCGGTCGAGGACCTCGACCGCCTCCGGCGGCGCGACCACCCAGCCCAGGCGCCAGCCGGTCATGCCGAAGTACTTCGAGAAGCTGTTGACCACGAAGAGCCCCTCGCTGCCGGCCGCCAGCGCGGTCGAGTCGCCGCTGCCGTAGACCAGCCCCTGGTAGATCTCGTCGACCAGCAGGCAGGCGCCGCGCTCGCGGACCACCGCGTAGAGCCGCGCAAGCTCGGCGGCCGGGAGCAGTGTGCCCGTCGGGTTGGAGGGGCTCGCGACCATCACCACACGCACCTCAGGGCGCCAGACGGCGTCGAGGTGATCCGCCGTCAGTTGGTAGCCGGTCTCCGGCCCGACCGGGACCCCGTAGACGAGACCGCCGAACAGCCGTACCAAGTGGCGGTTGCACGGGTAGCCGGGGTCGGCCATCAGAACGCCGTCCCCCGGGTCGAGGAGCGCCGCCAGCAGGAGCTCCAGCCCGCCCGAGGCCCCGGGCGTGATCAGAATCCGCTCCGGGTCGACCGCGACGCCGAAGCGGCTGAGGTAGTGCTCGGAGATGGCGGCCCGCAGCTCGGGGAGTCCCCGCGCCGGGGTGTAGTGGGTGAGCGCCGCCGCGAGCGCGCGTCGGCCCGCCTCCAGCACCGGCTGGGGGGCGGGGAAGTCCGGCTCGCCGATCTCCATGTGGACCACGCGCCGGCCGGCCGCCTCCATCTCCCGGGCTCGGGCGAGCAGGCGCATGACGTGGAAGGGCGCGATGCTGAGCGCGCGCTGGGCCAAGCCGCTCGGGTCGCGGGCCATCGCCTCAGGGCCCCGGCCAGGCGCGGCGGTGGAGGGCATCGAGGGCGGCCAGGTCGATCAGCCCCGAATCATCGAGCGATCCGGCGAGCACCGCCGGGGGCGCCCCGGGCTCGCCGAAGCCGTCGACCACCAGGGTCGCCCCGTCGAAGTCCTGGTCTTTGGTGTAGGAGCTCACGGTGACCAGGAGGGCGCGCAGATCCGCCCCGAGGGCGGAGCGCACGCCGTTGTCCGAGTCCTCGACCGCAACGCACGCCCGCGGCGCCAACGCGAGCTGATCGAGCGCCAGCAGGAAGATGTCGGGGGCCGGCTTCTTCGCCGGCACGATGTCGCCCGCGGCGATCACCTCGAACCAGCCCGGCAAGTCCG
>JALOTB010000083.1 GCA_025458165.1 Chromatiaceae bacterium
GGAGGTCGGGGCGCTCGCCGAGTTCGAGCAGCCGACCTATGCGTACCTCCGCACGCTCAAGGCTCACATGGACGAGGCGGTCGAGGCCGGCACCGGGCTCCAGGAGGCGATCAGCAGCCTGGATCAGTCGCCTTGGGCCGACCTCGCCGACTTCGACGCCCTGGCCGGCCGCAACGCCCATCAGACCTACCTGGAGCGGGAAGCGGCGGCGTTCGAGTAGGCGGTACCGGCAGGCGGGCCATTGGGGGTGGTGTGCGAGTGCGGCGCCGACAACCAGCGCTCCATCGAGCTGCTGTATCGGGTGATGCACAACTACCGCCGTTTCTACATCCAGAAGGCGCTCGTCTCCTATCCCTGGGCGGGCAGCGGCGAGCGCCGGCGCTACCTGCTGGGCTGTCTTAAGGCCTTCCTCAAGGCCGGTTTCGAGCGCACCTTCTACGACCTGGGCAAGGTCAACTACTGGGGCCCCAGTCGAAGAAGAAGGTCAACTTCCACTTCGACACCAGCCGCACCCGGGTCGCGGAGGGCGGGACCGACTGGAAGGGCAAGCACAGCCGCAAGATCAAAGGGGACGTCCAGGCCCAGATCATGGCCTGTGGCGGCGGCAAGGAGCAGCTCGACGACGAGGCCCTTGAGGCCCTGCTGGTCAAGCCGCCGGCGGTCGAGCCCCGGGTCGCGGAGGCGCAGCCGCGGGGCTGACCGGCCTGTGGTCACGGCGAATCACCGATTCACGAGTGTGATTACGTCTGATGGCCGGTCAACCGTCCAGCAGCCGTTCGCTCCCCCTGTACGCACCCGGCGTCCTCCTCGGCCCAGGCTAAGGGTTCGCATTCGGGCGGCGCGCCAAGCCCCAGTCGTCGAGCAGCACGTACAGCGCCGGGATTACCAGCACCACCAGCACAGTGGCGGTCAGCAGGCCGAACACCACCGACACCACCAGCGGCTTGATTGCGGCGGCTTGGGTGCTGGTCTCGGCCAGCAGCGGCAGCAGCCCGGCGATGGTCGTGCTGGTGGAGATCAGGATCGCGCGCAGCCGGTCGCGGCTTGCCTGGCCCGCGGCGGCCGCGGCCGAGAGCCCCTGGGCGCGGTGCCGCTTGATGAGCTCGATGAGCAGGATGGCGTTGTTGACGACGATGCCGGCCAGCGAGGCGGCCCCGATCAGCGAGGGCATCGAGAGATAGTAGCCCATGAGCACGTGCCCCCAGATCGCCCCCAGCAGGGCGAGCGGGATGGTGAGCATGACCACCAAGGGCTCGAGGTAGCTGCGGAACTGGAACGACAGGATCACGAAGACGCCGATCAGCCCGATCAGTAGCCCCCGGCGGATCGAGCCGCCGGTCTCCGCCGACCTCGCCACCTGGCCCTCGAAGCGTACCTCGATCTCCGGATGCCGCTCGGCGAATCCCGTCAGCCAGTGCGCCCGCAGGTCGCTCACGATGGCCTGGGCGTTGGCCTGGCGCGCATCCACGTTGGCCTCCACGGTGACCGTGCGCCGACCGTCGATGCGCGTGATCCCCGCCCAGTCGCGGGTCTCCTCGACCCGCGCCACCACGTCGAGCGGGACGCGGCGGCCGTCCGGGAGCTGGATGGTCTGATCGGCCAGGTCGGCCAGGCTCTCCCGGTCCGACTCGGCCTGGCGGACCAAGATCTCGACGTCCCAGTCCCCGATGCGCTGGGTGTCGGCGATCTCACCCAGAACGGCGGCACGCACCTGGGCAGCGACCTCGGAGGCCGACAGCCCCAGCCCATGGGCGCCCTCGGCGAGGACCAGCCGGCGCTGTGGCTTGCCGGGGCGCAGGTCGTCGATCACGTTGTCGACCCCGGCATAGCCCGCGAGCTGCTCGGCGAGCTCCCGGGCGGCCTGGTGCAGGGCGTCCAGGTCCTCACCCACCAGACGCACCTCGATCGGGATGCCGGCGGGCCCAAAGCCCGGCTCCTGGACATTCAAGGCCAGCAGCCCCGGGATGGGTCCGATCTCGGCGCGCCAGGCCGCGGTCAGCTCGTCCAGGCTGAGGGTCCGGTGCTCGGCGGTCAGCAGGTCGACTAGGACGGTGGCGACCTGGGGGCCGCCCTCGCGGGCGCTTGGGTTGTGGCTGAAGCGCACCTGGACCCCCCGGACCAGGGATTCAGCTCCGGGCTGCGCGGGCGAGAGCCGCGCGTCGAGTCGGCGCACGGCCGCCTCGACCTGACGCGCAACGGCCTCGGTGCGGGCCAGCGGGGTGCCCTGGGGCATCAGGATGCGGGCTTCCAGGACGTCCCCATCGATGTCGGGCATGGCCTCGGCCCCAATGTGCCCCCCGGCGACGAAGCCCACCGAACCGAGCAGCACGGTGAGCATCACCCCGAGCACCGGGTGACGCCAGCGGACGGCGGCGTCAGCGGCGCGTCCCACGCCCTCGCGAAAGACCTCGAACCCGCGCTCGAAGCCCGCCCGCAGGCGCGAGTCCGGCCCGGCGCCGAGGCACGCCACACTGCCCTTGAGGTGGTGCGGCAGGATCAGGAAGGCCTCGATCAGGCTCGCCGCCAGGGCCGCGATCAGCACCACCGGCAGGACCTCCAGCACCGCCCCCAGCTCGCCGGCCAGGAAGGCCAGCGGCAGGAACACCGCCACCGTGGTCAGGAAGGACGACAGCACCCCCGGGGCCACCTGGCGGGTGCCCTCGACCACCGCCTCCAGCGGGCCCGTGTACTCCCGCGCCCGGGCGGCGATGTTGTCGGTGATCACGATCGAGTCGTCCATGACGATTCCGATCGCCATCAGCAGGGCGACCAGGGTGATCATGTTGAGTGAGAGCCCGAACAGGGCCATCACCGCGAAGGCCCCGAGGAAGGCCGCCGGCAGCCCGAGCACCGCCCACACGGCGAGCCGTGGGCGGAAAAACAGGCTCATCACCAGCACCACCAGGGCGAGGCCCATGAGTCCGTTGGCGACCAGCATCTGGAGGCGGTCGCGCACGATGCTCGTCATGTCCTGGGTCAGGGTGAGCCGGACCAGGCCCTGCATCCGCTGGCGCTCGGCCTCCGCCAGGTCGCCCAGGTCGGCCATCACGGCGAGGGCATCGTCGCGCAGCCCCTTACTCACCTCCAGCACCAGACCGCGCTGGCCGTCGAGCCAGATCTGCTGCTCGGGCCGCTCGCCCATCTCGCTCAGGCGGGCGATCTCGCCGAGGGTCAGCTCGCCGCCGCGCTCGCTCGCGACCACCACGAGACCGGCGAGCTCGGCGAGCGAGCGGCGCTGGTCGGTGAAGCGCAGCAGAACGTCCCGGTCGGGGGTCTCCAGCGTCCCGAGCGGGACGTCTATGCCCTGGCTTGCGACCAGGGCGGCCAGGTCGCGCGCCGAGAGCCCGTGCTGGGCCAGCACCTCGCGCGGTACCTCCACCTGCCACTGGCGCTGGGAGCGTCCGCGGATCTCGACGCCGGCCACGCCGGGGAGCGTCATCAGCCGGTCCTCCAGCGCCCGGGCGTAGTCCTCCAGGTGGCCCCAGGGCAGGTCGCCGCTCACCGCCACCGCGGCGACCAGGTCGCGCCGGTGGAGCTGGCGGACCACCGGCGCCTCGGCCCGCGCCGGGAGATCGGTGAGGGCCTTGACCTCGGCGTCGACGTCGGTGAAGAAGCGCATCGCGTCCCCGCTCGGGGCCATGGTCGCGGTGGCGCTGGCGAGGTTGTCCTGAGCCACGCAGGCCAGCTCGTCGAGGAAGTCCACCCCCTTCAAGGCGTCGTACAGGCGCCGGCAGATGGCGTCCTCGACGTCGGCGGCACTCGCGCCGCGGTACAAGACCTCGATCGCGACCTCGACCGGACGGTAGTCGGGGAAGGTCTCGCGCTTGAGCGAGGGGGCCCCGAGCAGACCCGCCGCGAGGAGCAGGATCAGCAGCAGGTTGGCCGCGGTGGGGTGACCCGCGAACCAGCGGATCATCGTCCTTCCCCGGCCGCCGTCCGCGCGATCTCGCGCTCCAGGGCCTGGTCGCGACGGGGCTCCACCCGCAGGCCTGCGACCGCCGGGTTGGGGTCGTCGACGATCACGCGGTCGCCGGCCGCGAGGCCGGATCGGATCACCGCGAGATCGCCCTGCTCGAAGGCGAGCGCAACTCGCCGGCGCGCCAGCCGGTCCTCGGCGTCGACGGTGAAGACCTCACCCTGGTGCACCGCCGCGGCCGGGATCACCAGGGCCAGCTCGGGGCTCGCCGCCGAGAGCCGCACCCGCAGATACATGTCGCGCTGGAGAATGGGGCGCTCGGGCGGGCGGGCGTTGCGGTAGGGCTCATCGACCACCACCACGACCCGCGCGGCGCGGGTGCGCGGCTCGAGCCCGCTCGCCACCCGGTCGACCCGCCCCGGCCAGCGGACGTCCTCGGCCCCAACCAGGGCCACCTCGGCCTCGATGGCCGAGAGGTCGAGGCGCTCGCCGATGTCGAGCGCCGCCTCGGTCCCCTGCGGGTGGCGTACCAGCGCCATCAGGCGGCGCAGCATGGGCAGGGGCACCTGGGCCTCGACCTCGGCGGCGTCGATGCCGCCGGCCTCGAACAGGCGCTGGCCGATCCCGACCTGCTGGTGCAGGGCCACGGCGACCTCGCTGACGCGCAGGTCGTAAGGGGCGACGAAGCGGGTATCCGCCAGGTCCTGGCGCGCCTGCGCGAGGCGCGTCTGGGTGCGCTCGACCTGGGCGGCCAGTCGCTGGGCGCGCGCCGGGACCAGCCGCAACTGGTTGTCCAGGGTCTGCACCGCCTGCTGCTGGGCCAGGGTGGCGCGGCGCTGCTCGTCGCTCTCGGTCTGGGAGACCGCCCCGGTCTCGGCCAGCCGCTCGATGCGCGCGAGCTCCTGCTCGGCGAGCGCCTGGCGCTCGCGCTCCAGGTCGAGCAGGCGCCCGATGTTGTCGGCCTCGGCCTCGAGCTGGGCCTGCTCGGCGGCGAGGCTCGCGAGCTCTGCCTCGGCCTCGGCGATCGCCAGCCGGTAGCGGCTGCCGTCGAGCTCCAGCAGCAGGGTGCCCGCCCGCAGCAGCCGGCCGCTCGTGAGCCCCGGGTGGCGGTGGACCACGCGGCCGGCGACGTTCGCGACCGCCTGCCAGGTGTCAGCCGGCCGGGCGATGCCGTGCCCGCGCGCCTCGACCCGCAGCGCCACCGGCTGGACCTCGATGACCGCGAGCGTCGGGACCCGCGCCCCCGTCTCGACGCGGGCCGGGGCCTGACGGCTGACCACGCCGAATGCGATCAGGGCGAGTCCCGCTGCCGCCCCGGTCAGTACCCATAGGGCAGGGAGCAGGCGCCGGTGCGCGTTCATGCGGGCGAGGTCGTCGCGGGGGCGAGGCGCAGCGAGAAGACCTCCGGGTCGTTCCAGTGCCCCAGGAGCAGGCGCTCGACCCGGCCCTGCCACAGGGCGCCGAAGCGGCGCCGCTCCTCGGAATCGGCGGCACCGCTCAGGCAGCGCGACATCAGGCCGGGGAGGTCGGGATCGGCCGGCACCCGCGAGGTATCGGCGCTCGCGTCGACCGCCGCGCCGGTGTCGAGGCGGGTGAGGCGCAGCGCGAGCGGCAGCTCGACCCCGAACCGCTGCAGGTCCCGCCGCGAGAAGTGCCCGCCGAGCCCCTGGAAGCCACCGCCCTGCGCCGCCCCCGTGAGCGGGGTCAGCACGCTGGCGATGACGCCCGTCACCCCCGCCTCCAGTGGCTCGGCGAAGTCGATTCGCACTCCGCCGCGCTCCGGGAGTCCGTCGGGGTAGAGCAGGCTGAGCCCGCGATGGCCGAGGACGTAGGCCGAGGCGACCGTGGGGCAGGAGTGCCCCGCGAGCCTCACGGCGTCCGCGTAGCTGTACTCCAGGCGCCCCCCCTCGGCGGCGCCGAGCAGCTCGGCGAGTGGGTCGTGCACCAGCAGGCGCGGGACCTGGTCGAAAAAGTCGGGAAAGCCCATTCTGTCCCCCGGGGTCTCAAGGACTTGGCGAGCCCCGCAGTGTTGGTGCGCGGCTCGCCGACTGCCTTGACCTGGCTCAGGCCCTTCGCCGTCCGCGCGGCGTCCTATCGAACGGGCACCTGGCGGAAGCCCCACCAGAGCGCGAGGTCGTAGGCGATCTTCAGCGCCCCCGCGGCGACCAACGGGGTCGCGAGCCAGCCCGCGGCGAACAGGGCCCCGCCGAGGGCAGGGCTGACCGCCGCCGCAAGGCTCCGGGGGACGACGGTGAGGCTCGCGGCGGCCGCTCGCTCGGGCGGGGTGACGACCGCCATGACGAAGGCCGAGCGGGTCGGCACGTCCATCTGTGAGAGCAGCGCCCGTAGGATCAGTAGGGTCAGCGCCAGCCCCAGGCTGGGAGCGAGCGCGGCCAGGATGAGGAGGAGGTTCGAGGGTAGGTGCGTGAGCACCATGGTGTTGACGAGCCCAATGCGCCTCGCCACCCAAGGTGCGGCGAGCTGCGAGAAGGCGGTGGCGAGCCCCGCCCAGAAGAAGAAGTGGCCGGCAGCCGCGAGTCCAAGCCCGAAGCGCTCGAAGAGCCAGAGCGCGAGCAGGGCGTTGACCACCAAGCCGCCAGCGAACGCATCGACTGCGAACAGGGCGGCCAGCCTGAGCACGATCGGCCGGGACGGCCCCAGGCGCTCGGGGGTAGGCGGCGGTGCCTCGCGCGTTGGCTGGGGCAGGCGGCGGTAGAGCCACCAGATCCCGAGACCCACCCCGGCATAGACGAGGAACATGCCACGCAGGGCGGTGAGCCGGTCGATGCCGGCGCCGGCGACCAGATCGGGCAGGGCAGCGGCCAGGGACCCGAGCGCCGCGCAGAGGGCGCCGAGGAAGGTGTAGCGCGCAAAGAGCGCCGTGCGCGACTCGCCCTGGGCGGCCGCGGCGAGGCGCGCGTGCTCCAGCGGCAAGAACACGCTGACATCCCCCGCGCCCGGGTTGAGCGTGCCGACAAAGGCGACCAGGAGCAGCGGCCAAAACGACGAGAAGCCCGTGAAGCCGAGCCCGGTCACGACCATCAGCAGGGCCGCGGTGGGCAGCAGGAGCCGCTGCGCCAGGCGATGCCCCCAGGCGCCCACGGCGAGGGTAGCCAGCGCCGATCCCAGCAGGGTAGCGGTGCTCAGCACGCCGACCTCCCAGGTGCCGAGCCCCAGCGCGAGCAGGTAGGCGGGCAGCAGCACCGCCACGTAGCCGTCGCAGAACGCCCGCAGGGCCCGGCCGATGATCAGCGCCCAGGCGACTGGCTCAGCCCCGGGCGGTAGCAGCCAGGACCGTCGCGGCTCAGCGTCTGTCACGGGGGGCAAGGCAGGGCGCACGGACGGCAGAGACCAAGGGACAGCGCCACATGGACGACGGACACGGCACCGGCTATCCGGATGACGCTGGAGGGCGACCGGCCGGCGGCCCGCTCAGGAGGCTGAGGTCATCTTGGCGCCGACGTTGGTGCCTCTCCCTGGCTGGACTGGCACCAGGCATAAAGGGCGTCGTAGATCCGCATCCCCTGGGCGAGCATGGCCTGGTCGTCCCGGTAGAGGCGCGCGAGCCCGAGGGAGATGGCCAGGAGCCCGGCCGCCTGCGGCGCCAGATCGAGCCGCGCGGTGTCGGCCGCGCGCACGATGACGGCAAGCCGCTGGAGCGCCGGGTCGCTGAGCCCGTACTTGGCGAGGAAGGCGTCGAAGCTGCACAGCTCGCCGACGTGGGAGAGCTCCACGCCGGGGACGTCGTAAGGGTAGGCACCGGTCTCCCGCGCGACGTCTAGAACGCGGTCGGCCGGCACGTAGAGGAGCTCGGCGTCGGGGTCGATGAAGCGCGCAATCAGCCAAGGACAGGCGATGCGGTCGATCTTCGGGCGCTCGCGGGTGACCCACTTCATGTCGGGGCCAGCTCCCCGTCGGCGGCTTTCCACGCCTCCAGGCCACCCTCGATATAGCGGGCCTTGAGTCCCTGCGCGAGCAAGGCGTCGAGGACCGAGTTGCTGACCGAGCCGCCGCGCGCGCAGTAGAGGACGACCTCCCGGCCGGGATCGAGCGTCGAGGCCCAGGTCGCGATCGTGCTCGGGTCGTGCCAGGCGGCGCCGGGGATGGCGAGCGGGTCCTTGGCGCGGTCGTCGGCGCGGCGCACGTCAAGCAGCACGGGCGGGGTCTCGCCCGCCAGCCGGTCTCTGAGCGCATCGGGGGTGATGGTAGGTTCCATGCTGGTCTCTCAGGGCAGGGTGGTGTAGACGAGCCCCGCGAGCGCGCAGGCGCCGATCACCGGGATGATGCCGACCTTGTAGCGCCAGAGGGCGATAAACGCGGCGATGGCGAGGAGAAGGGCGAACCACTCGAAACGCCCGGCGAAGGGCTCGGCGGCGGTCCCCTCGGGCCAGAGCACATGCCAGGCGAAGAACACCGCGAGGTTGATGATCACCCCGACCACCGCAGCGGTGATGGCGGTCAGGGGCGCGGTGAACTTGAGGTCGTGGCGGGTCGCCTCGACCGCTGGTGCCCCCACCAGGATGAACAGGAACGAGGGCAGGAAGGTGAAGAAGGTCGCCACGCTCGCCCCGGCGATGCCGGCGAGGAGCTGGGCGTCGGGGCCGAAGAGCTCCTTGGTCCAGCCGCCGACGAAGCCGACGAAGGCCACCACCATGATCAGCGGCCCGGGGGTGGTCTCCCCGAGCGCCAGGCCGTCGATCATCTGCTCACCCGTCAGCCAGCCGTGGGTCACCACCCCGCCCTGGTAGACATAGGGGAGCACCGCGTAGGCCCCGCCGAAGGTCACCAGCGCCGCCTTGGTGAAGAACCAGCCCATCTGGGTGAGCGGGCCGTCCCAGCCGAAGGCGAGGTACAGCGACCCCTCCGCCAGGATCCAAATCCCCAGCCCGACCGCACTGACGATCAGCGTGCGCGGCCAGGCGAAGCGCGCGCGCGCGGGCAGCGGGGTGTGGTCGTCGATCAGCGCCGGGCCGTAGGACTTGTTCGACGCCCCGTGGCCGCCGCCGGTCCTGAACTTGTCCGGGGCGAGGCGCCCGCCGAGATAGCCGATGAGCCCCGCCCCCAGGACGATGTAGGGGAAGGGGACGTTGAGCGCGAAGATGGCGACGAAGGCCGCCGCCGCGATCGCCCAGAGCGCGCCGTTGCGCAGTGCCCGCGAGCCGATGCGCCAGGCGGCGAAGGCCACGATCGCGGTCACCGCCGGCTTGATGCCGTAGAGGATGCCGGCCACCACCGGCAGGTCGCCGTAGACGAGGTAGATCCAGGTCAGCGCGATCAGGATGGCGAGCGAGGGGAGCACGAAAAGCACCCCGGCGAGGATCCCGCCCCAGGTGCCGTGCATCAGCCAGCCGATGTAGGTCGCGAGCTGCTGGGCCTCCGGGCCGGGCAAGAGCATCGTGTAGTTGAGCGCGTGGAGAAAGCGGTGCTCGCTGATCCAGCGCCGGCGCTCCACCAGCTCGGTGTGCATCATCGAGATCTGCCCGGCCGGGCCGCCGAAGCTCACGAAGCCGAGCTTGAGCCAGTAGCGGAAGGCCTCGAAGAGCGAGACCGGGGCGGGTGGTGCGGGGGCGGCGGTCGGGCCGGTCGCCAGGGCGTCAGTGGGTGTGCTCATGCGTCAGCGATCGGCTCCTTGGGGGTGAAGCGGGGGGCGCCGGGCTCAGTGCGCGCGTAGCGCCGGTAGAGGGCGTCGAGCACCGGGGTGAGCGCCGCGAGCAGGGCCGGGTCGTCGGGGGCGCTCTCCCGCATCCCGGAGAGCACTGCCTCGAAGCCCGCGGCCTCGGCGACCGCTGGGCCGCCGACGTCGAGGTGGTGCACCAGCCGCCCCAGGCGGGCGAGGGCGGGGTCGGCGTCGAGCCCGAAGCTCGCGAGCAGGACCTCGAAGGTCACCCGCTCGCCCAGGTGGCTGAAGGCCGCCCCGTCGAAGTCGAAGCCGAGCGCCTCGGGCGGGCAGTCCGCGGGGCGCTCCAGCCAGAGGAAGCGCGCCTCGGGGTCGATGAAGCCGCGAATCAGCCAGGCGCTCGCCGCGCGGTCGACCCACAGGCGCCGGCGCGTCGCCCACAGCCGGCCGCGGTAGCGGGCGCGATCCAGCCGCTCGACGGTACCGCTAGCCGGCGCCGGCTCCTCGGGGGAGAACTGGCGGTTGACCAGCACGGCGAGGGCGTCCAGCTCGCTATGCGCCCGCCGCTGCGCCTCGCCCGGGAAGAAGTCGATGCCCGAGAGCGCCGCGAGCTGGCGCTCGACCTGGCGCAGCCGCCGCCGTGCGTCGGTCTCGTCCAACCGAGGCAGTTCGGCGCGCAGCTCGGCGAGTCCCGTGCGCAGCGCACGATAGCCCTCGGTGCGGTCGAACGCGCCGCGCAGCTCCGCCTCTACCTCCGCCGGCTGCTCCGGGAGACCCAGGAGCCAGAAGCGCCCGCCCTCGGCGGCCAACTGCTCACCGAGCATCGCGAGCTTGGCGCGGTGCGTCTCCGAGGCGGGGAGCAGATTGACCCCATCGCGCAGCGTCGCCGCCCCCAGCTCCTTCAGACCCCGCCAGAGTCGAACCCGCGGCGTGCTATCCCCAAGCCCGGAGAGGTTCGGGAGGAAGAGTAGCCACGCAGTGGGGCAGGGATCATGCATCTGCAACAGATGTTACAGATACGAACTATCGGTTTCAATCGGCTCCTGCGAGGGGTCGGAGAAGGCCTCATCCCGCAACGGGTACCGGTCCGCAGTCGACCATGGCGAGCAGCGCCAGCCCGAATCATCAAAGGCGCTGCTCGCCTCGACCTTTCCCCCGCGCCGGTCCTCTCTTTCGCTCCTCGGGTCGAGCCATGCCAGGGACGATGTTCTTTGGGGTCACCCGCACGAGTCGCGGCGGGGGGCCGCTGTCACCGGTGGTCAGCTCCGCAGCATCTGGACCAGGCCGGTATCCAAGTCGTAGTAAGCCCCGACGATCATGAGCTTACCCTGGCCGATGGCCTCGGCCATGATCGGGATCTCCTTGAGGCGCTCCACGCTGAGGTCGGTGTTGGCCTTGATGACGCGGTCCGCCCCTTCCTTGCCAACCCCCGGGAGCCGCTCGACCGCCGGCCTTATGCCCTCTACGACGTCGTTGATCTCCGCCGGGGCACGCTCATCGCGGGCGATCAGGTCGATGGCGGATTCCACCGCGCCGCAGCGCTCGTGCCCCATGACCACCAGGAGCGGGATCCCCAGCACGGCGACGCCGAACTCCAGGCTACCCAGGACGGCCCTGTCCGCGACGTGGCCGGCCGTACGGATGACTAGCAGGTCCCCCAGCCCCCGATCGAACACCAGCTCCGGGGGGACGCGCGAGTCCACGCAGCTAAAGATCATCGCGAACGGCTTCTGGTTCTGCGAGACCGCCGCCCGGCGGGTGGGACTCTCGTTGACCGGCATCGAGCGGAAGGCCAGGAAGCGCCGATTGCCCTCAATTAGCCGGCGCAGGGCCTCCTCGGGACTACCCACGGGCCCCTCGTCGGGAATGCCGGCGTAACCGCTCTCGGCGAAGGGCCCCGGCGGATAGGGCCAGCCGCGGGGCGGCACTGGACCGCCAGGCGGGAAACCCGCGCCCGTGGGCAGGCCGTAGGGCGCTGCGTGAGCGCCCGCCGCGGTGCCGGCGGCGGTTAGCCCTAGTAAGCGGAAGAAGCGGCGGCGGGAATCGGAAACTGGTTCGGACATGGTGCGATCTCCTCTTTGTTTGCCGTTGTCGGCGGGTCGCCGACGAGGCGGGCCAGACCAGCGGTCGATACAAGCAAAACACGGCGAACGGACCGGACAGGTCGATGTCGTCGGTCGTTCAGCGCGGCCGGCGAACTCTCACGAGTCGGCAAAGTCCCCGCGCCCAGGGCAAGGACATCAGGCCGCGCTCTCCGGGGTCGCCGCCGGTATGCCGGCGCACGACTCACCGACCCCCAGCCAGAAATCCAGGCGCTTATCGAGAAACTCCTGCCAGGGCATGTAGTGGGAGCCGTCGCAGGAGAAGTTGAGCGCCACCAATCCGTTCATGGTGTTGAGCGAGCCGGAGCGCAGATAGATGTTCTCGTCCATGAAGCGCAGATCGCGGAAGGTGCCAAAGATCGCAGCGACCCGCTCGGCGGGTACCACCGCATCGGTGGAATAATCCCGCCGGGGGTAGGTGAGACAGATGCCTGGATCGGTTAAGTCCTCGTAGTCCAGAACGCGGTAGCGGTAGGGGTCGTCCAGGTACCACAGGGTCGCTCGGGAGCTGGAAAAGTGCAGCTTGGCGTGGAAGGCGCCGTGGGCCAGGATCAGCTCGGTGACCAGGTCGAGCACCTCCTCGATGCGGGTATCCATTAGGCTCTCGACCCGCTGCTGATAAAGCAGCCCGCCGCGGATCGCCGGATCCCCCTTAAGCTGCAGCCACTGCTCGGGCTGGCGGTAGAGCTCCCGGGTCAGCGGCAGGTCGCGCAGATCGAAGTCCGCGCACAGAAAGCCGAGTAGATCCGCATCGCCGTGGGTGATGCGGCGGACCGCGGTGAGCGACGGCCGCCGTTGGTTGCGGCTGAGATAGGCGGGTGACAGGGAGAAGGCGGCTCCCGCGAGTCCCTCGGCAAGATAGGGACGGTGGCTGCGGTCCCGGCCGCAGTGCTCCGCCAGGGCCCCCTGTCGGGTGATGTTGGCCGTGATCTGGTGCGCCTCTCGGTCGAGCAAGTAGACCGAGCGGCAGGACGGCAGGCTGGGCAACGCCTCGGAGAGCCGGGCCTCAAGGGCGGCGCGGTCGTTCCAGCAGTCCTGACAACGGGCCGCGAGTCGACCCATCACCCCTTCCAGGCGCCCGCGCAGCAGCATGCGCTGGCGGGCAACGGCGGTCTTCAGTGCTTGGCTCATGGCAGCTCATACCTCCCAAGGCGCACCCCCGCGGGGGCGTCGACGCGGTCATCACGACATCGGCGTTCTCTCAGTGCAGCACCCACATCGCGTCCGAGACCAGGCAGATGCCCCCCAGCCGCTTAAGGATCGGCCGAACCGTCTCGACGATCTGCCTGGCCTGCGTCTCGGTACAGGCGATCATCACATAGCTGTTGTCGAAGACCCCGCTGAAGACATCGCCGGCTCGACTGCCGCGATCGCCCCGCCCGTGGGCCTCGCTAATGACGGTGTAGTCATTCACACCGATGCGCTTGAGCTGTTCGAGCAGGTGAGGCACCTCGTGGGCATCGACGACGAGCTCGACTTTCTTGACCGGTTTCATGCTTTGACCTCCGCAGTCGATTGATCAGTTCCCCCAGATGAGGGCAATGACAGAGTAGTAGAGGGGAATACCGATGACGATGTTGAACGGAAAGGTGAAGGCGAGCGACATGCTGAAATAAACACCGGGTCGCGCCTCGGGAATGGCGTAACGGCAGATCGCCGGTACGACGATGTAGGAGCCGCTCGCCGCCAGACAGGCCAGCAGCAGGGTGTCCCCCGCGGCCAGACCGAGTACCCAGGCGAGGGCGATGGCCACCGAGGCGTTCACCATGGGCATCACGAGCGCGAAGCCCATCAGGAAGGGGCCGAGGTCGCGGCTCTCGCGTAGCTGGCGTGCCACCAGCAGGCCCATTTCCAGCAGGAAAAAGGCGAGGATTCCCTTGAAGATCTCTGCGGTGAAAGGGGCCATCACCTCTTTGCCGGCATCACCGGTGATGTAACCGATGACCAGACTGCCGATCAGCAGCAGGTGCGCCCCGTCGGTGAAGGCCTCATGCAGCACCTCTTTCAGCGAGATTCCCTTGCTGCTCGTGGAGTTGGCAACCGCCGCCGCCCCGACCGACGGCGAAAGCTGGGCCTGCTCGCGTTTGCGCACTAGGCTCGCGAGCAAGACGGCCATGATGATGGCGGGGGACTCCATAAGCACCATCGCCACCGTCATGTGGCCGCCGAAGTCCACCCCGTTGCGCGTGAGAAACTGTTGAGCCGCGATGAAGGTGACCGCGCTGATCGACCCGTAGGTGGCGGCGATGGCGGCCGCGTCATAGGGGTTGGTACGCCCGCGCAGGATCAGAAAACTGTAGGCTGGTACTAGGAGGGCCATAAGCATGGCCGCCCCGATCGCCGCGACTGCGGTGACGGTGAGGCCGCTCGCCGCCAGGGCCACACCGCCCTTGAATCCGATCGCGACCAGAAGGTAAAGCGAAAAAAACTTTGCGATCGGTGCGGGAATATCGAGGTTGGAACGTATCCCCGCTGCGAACAGACCGAAGAAGAAAAACAGGATCGCGGGGTCGATGAGATTCTGAACCAGTGACAGATCCATGACGAGCCTCCCGGTGTGGGCGGCTGGCGAGGGCCTACCGAAGCCTCTGAGCCGCTGGTGATCGATGGACCGTTAGCCTAGGGACGGGCCCAAGCAATCACAAATTGAACTTTGCGCGACTTTCCATAGATCCGAAGCTATGAATGGGAATGCTGAAAGTTATTCCGGCGTATGCGAGGACTAAGGCCGAGTCATCCGGGAGAAGGTGCCGGTTGAAAGCATCCCATTACACACAACTTTAAGTAGCTGTCGTAACATGTCTCTTTCGGGTCGCTACTGGAGGCGTCATGGGCTGGGCAGAGGCGGAGTTTGCGGGC
>JALOTB010000084.1 GCA_025458165.1 Chromatiaceae bacterium
CCGCAATGCGTCCAAACCGGCCGCTCAGGTCTGCGTACTGAGCGTCAGCAGTGGGGCCCAACCTGTCAGGGAAAGAACGGGCGCGGCTGTTGACGTGACGGGCGGATTCGGCCTCCGATGCCCTTACCTCCCCCCGATCCGCCGATCGGTGAACCGATACCAGCCCGCGGATCGGTTTGCGTTCGCCCGTCGCGGAGGCTGTCCTCGGATCGGTGTCTTGCCCCCTGATTCGGCCCACGTCGGCGACGGGGCGGTAACGGGGGACAGGAGCACCGCGCAAGAGTGAGGGCGACGACGCGCTTCGATTTCGAGGTCACTCGGACCCAGGCCGGGGTGGGGCCGCGGGCAATCTGCCCGCGGCGCCGCACCCCATCCTGGACCGGCAGACAGTTGTGATCTGCCCCTAACGGCTCTGCCGGGGGGCGGGGCGGAGCTCGTAGGGCTGCCCGGGTAGGTCGTAACGTTGAATCCAGATCATCTCGTAGGCGGGCTGGGGCGGCCGGGCGGGCGGCCGGATCAAGACACGCCCGGACTCGACCGGGGGTTGGGGCCAGATGGGTGGCGGGGCGTGGAGCGGCGGGACGGCTGGCTGCGACGGGACCTGATTACCCGGGCCGGGAGGGAAGGAGCCAGCTCGTGGCGCCGCAGCGGGCACAGATGCTCCGCCGGGGAGAGCACCGGAGGCGGGCTCGAGGGGGACGGCCGCGACGGGCGGCTCGGGGTCGGCCACTGCGGGTGCCGCCCCGTCGGTAACGGGCATCACAGCCGGTGCGTCAGCTGCCCCGCCCGATGCGGCCGCCGGCTCGGGCGTGGACTGGCCTGACGTATCCGTGTCGGCTGGAGAGGGAGGCTGGGGACTGTCCGCCAGCGCCGGCTCGCGCGCGGTCCGGGCGATCTCCGCCGGCTCAGCCTCCGCCCGCTGGGCCTCCGGGGGCGCGGCCGCTCCAGGGCTGGGCGTCGGCGGTGTCTCTGCGATCTGGGGCTCCTTGCCCTTGGGGCCATCGGCGTCCGGCTGGACGGCGGCTGTGGTCTGCGGCCCAGCCGACGCAGGGGCGGATGCCTGTGGCGCAGACGCGGGTGCCCCGGGAGGGGTGGCGAGTACGACCCGCCCGACGGGTCTGACGCGCTCGGCGACCTCCTCGGGGGTCCCGCGGGAGTGCGGCGAGTCGTCGCGGACAAGGAGGTACACGAACCCGGCGGCGGTGGCTGCAGCGACCAGCCAGAAAAGCAAAGCCCCCGAAGCGCTTCCCCGCACGCGCCTTGGCCCCTGCTTGACGTTTCTCATCATCGCATCCTCCCCAGCTCCTAAAGATCGCAGTGGTCTGATCGTGCCCATTTTCGATCCTGGATAGTGGGGCGGGGGAAGAGGAAATTCCAACCGTACGACGGACGGGCTCGGCGCGACGGGTTGTCGGCCGCGCCCGGCCTCGCCGTCGATCGAATCGCGCAGTCCGTGCCTCAATGCCTTCGACGAGCGGCGGGCTGCCAGACGTTGGACGCGCGCCCGGATCAATCGAAGCGACTGGCGTCCAGTCCCTCGAGCAGGTCGAGGGTCACCTCGTCGAAGCGCAGGATGCGTGCGCCCTTGTGGTCGCGGCGGAACTCCTCGGCGTCGGCCTGGGTTTCCAGCGGGATCAGCTCGTGCCCCATGGGTCCGAGCACGTCGGACCCGATGACGTACCAGGCATCGCGGGCGGGGATGAGGTCCAGGCCGTAGTACTCAGTCAAGCCGATGGCGCGGATGTCCCCGGCCTGATGGCCCGGGGCCCAACGGGCGAGGTCGAGCAGGTACTTGAATAGGTCCTTGGCCCCGTCGAAGTGGTGGGCGTGGCCATCGGCGTAGAGCACGGTGGCGATCCACTCCGGGTATTTGGCGACGAACATGCCGCACACCGGGCAGGTGGCCTTGGGACCAGGCTTGGGGAGATCGAACCCCTCACCGGCGACCGCGGAGGTGCCGAGGAGCAGGGCGCAAAGCAGGGGCGCGAGGGTGCGCCTGATGCGATCAGGGGTCATGGTGGCTCGTCCTTGGGGTCGGTTCCGGGGGCCGCGTCGCGGCGCTAACCAGCGGCGGGTTGGAGATCGGCAGCCGCCCCATTCCGGCACCCGTTGGGGGCAGGATGGGGCGGCCAGGGCCGAGGCTCAGGTCTTCTCCATCATCTTCTTGCGGCGCTCGGCTCGGTTGCGCCGGATCATCATCGTGTCCTGCGCCATGCCGAGGTAGGCCTGGCGCAGGGCCTCGTCGAAGCCTCCGAGCGTCCCGCCATGCTCGTCCTGGGCGGCCTTGGCGGCGGCCTCGGAGACAAAGGCCTTCTTGCTGTTAGCGGTCATCACCCCCTTGAGCGCGCTCCCCATGAGGTAGACCGCGTTGTCGACGAGGATTAGGGGCTTGACCCCGCCCTCGGCGCCGAAGTCGGCTGCATAGATGGCCTTGGGCCCACGGTCGAGGTTGAGCGCCAGGCTGATCGCCAGGCAGTGGATCGAGCAGGTCCCGTCCACCAGGTCGTCATCGTAGTGGACCAGGTGCCGGCTGTGGTGGTACTCGGTGCGATCCATCCCGCAGTAGGGGCACTTGGGGTACTTGGTGAGCTCGTCGGTCAAGGGGTCGGGGTCGGGCGCGGTGCGGGGGATGAACTGCAGCGGGGTCCCGTCGCCCTCGCAGGCGGCGTCGCTCGCGCTCACCCAGCCCCGCCCCGGGACCAGGGCGCCGATCGCGCCAGCCTCGGCCGCCCGCAGGGTGCCCGTAAGTCCGCCAAGACCGAGCGCGGCCAGGATTTGGAGTGCCCTGCGGCGCCCGAGGGTGTGTTGCTCTGTCATCTCGTTACTCCTCAGTGACATCGACGATGGGCCATGCGCTCACCAGTTGCCCAGCCCGCGCATGACGTGGAAAAAGCTGTAGCCCTCGTAGAGGGTCCAGAGGCCGAGGACGATCACCAGCAGGCCGCCGAGACGGGCGACCAGCTCCCGGGTACGCGCGCCGATGGCCGCCCCGGCGAGACTGACCGCGGCCATGGTCGGCAGGGTGCCGAGCCCGAAGGCGAGCATGAGCATCCCGGCGCGCAGCGGGTCGGCGGTGGCCGCGGCCTTCACCGCGACCGAGAAGACCAGGCTGCACGGGATCAGGCCGTTCAAGACCCCCGCCGCGGGCGCCCAGTGCGCGGGTCCGCGGACCTTTGGGGTCGGTATCGCGACCGCGACGCCGCCGGCGGCGCTCGCCGGCGGCGTCGCGGTCGCGAGCAGCAGGCGCAGCCCGACGAGGACGATGAGCAGCCCGGCGAGGATCATGAGCAGGCCCTGCGCCTTGCCGATCATGCCGGTCAGCACGAGCACCCGCCCCACCGCCGCACCGGCCACGCCGAGCAACGTGTAGGTCAGGATGCGCGCCCCGTGGTAGGTCAGGATCGGGGTGAGTCCGGTCCACTCGCGCCGGGCAAAGAGCCCGCCGGCCAGGCCGGTGCACATCCCGAGGCAATGAAAAGCCCCAGCGATGCCGGTGGTGAAGGCGAGCAGGATGGTCAGGTCCGTGCTCACAGCAGGTCCTTGAGCACGCGCTCGACGAGCTCTGGGGTCGACTCGCCCAGGATGCGCGCACCCAGCCGCCCCTCGCGGTCGACGAAGAAGGTGGTCGGCAGCCCGATCACGCCATAGGTGCGGGCAGTCTCGCCGTCCTCGTCGAGCAGGACCTGGTAGCTGACCCCGAGCCGCGCGATGAAGCGCTCCGCGGTCGCGCGGTCCTGGCGGACATTCACCGCGAGGATGCGCAGCCCCAGGTCACGGTGCTTGAGATAGACCGGCTCGAGGTCGCGCATCTCGGTCTCGCAGAAGGGGCACCAGTCGGCCCAGAAGCGCAGGGCGACGATCTGACCCCTGAGCTCGGCGGGAAAGTCGAGCGCTTCGCCCGCCAGGGTCGGGAGGCGGAAGGCCGGCGCCGGCTGGCCGGCCTGGAGCTGGGGCGGCTCGGGTCCGCAGCCGGTGAGAGCGGCCGCGAGGAGGATGGCCGCAAGCGACCGAATCCGCGCCGTCACCACCAAACCCCCTCCATCGTCAGGTTCGAGCCCACCACCGCGAAGGTGGCGATGAGATAGAAGAGCGCGAACAGCCCCAACGAGACCGTGGTGAGACGCCGTGCCTGGGCATCGGCGACGGCCGAGATGCTCGCGACGCGCCGCAGCGGGCTGATCACACCCACCCCGAGCGCCAGCGCGGCCCCGGCGAAGAGCGACAGGTACAGCCAGTAGCCGATGAAGCCGCGCCCCGCCTTGAGCAGGCAGAATGGGCAGTGGTGGTGCGGGTGCTCGTAGACATAGAGCGCGACCGCGGAGACGATCGCCACCAGGGCCAGGGCGAAGGCCAGCATCCCGGCCAAGGCATAGACGATCCCGCAGCGCCCCTCCCAGGGATAGCGCATCCCGGCGGCGAGCAGCGCCACGCCACTGCCGTACATCAGGGCGAGGCTGAGCATCGGGTCGATCCCGGCGACCTCGGCCGCGACCCCCTCGCCCTCGGCGGTAAAGAGCGAGCCGCAGCAGGAGGTGATCAAGTCCGGATTCAGCCCGAGGAAGAATCCGAGCTGGGCCAGGGCCTGGACGAGCACCAGCGGCAGGAGCGCGAGGAGCAGGGCGTACTTGAGCCGGACCAGGGGGTAGACCGGGGACTTGTTGTCGAGCTGATTGACGAGCAGCCAGACCGCGCCGGCGAAGAAGACCGCGATCTTGAGCCCGAGCACGGGCCAGCCTAGGGCATGGGCGTTGAGCACCCCGGTCGCGCACATGGCCCCAACGAACTGGGAGGACATCGACTCGGCGGTATGCAAGAAGAGGAGCAGGGCGACCAGCTCGGCGGCGACACTCCAGGTCACCAGCGTCGCGATGAGATAGGTCCTCCGCTCCAAGGCGAGCTGGCGCTCCGAGCCGCTCTTGATGTCCCAGTGGCGCAGGACCTGCACGGCCTGGCCCGCCGCCATCAGCATCAGCAGGCTGACGAGCATGGCGCCGCCGTTGAGCGCGAGGAACGCCGGGCTGATCAGCATGAGCCTCCCCCCAGGAGCCGACCGTCGTGCAGCTCGACCACATGCGACACGCCCGCCGACTCAAAGACCAGGGGGTCGTGCGAGCTCACCAGCACCGTCTTGCCCATCGCCACCAGCTCGCCGAGAACGGCGAGCAGCTCCTGCGAGCGCTGACTGTCGAGATTGGCAGTCGGCTCGTCGGCGATCAGGATACGAGGGTCGTTGATCATCGCCCGGCACACTGCCGCGCGCTGGGCCTCCCCGCCCGAGAGCCACTCCGCCTTGTGCGCCGCGCGCGCGGCGATCCCGAAGCGCCCCAGCAGCGCGAGCGCCCGTCGGCGCAGCTCGCCGGCGTCGGGGGCCAGGGGATATGCGGGGAGCATGACGTTGTCGAGCACGCTCAGCCCCCTGATCAGGTTGAACTGCTGGAAGACGAAACCGAAGGTGGCGCGGCGCACCTCGGTCATGAAGCGCTCCGGGAGGTTCGAGATCAGCCGCCCGTCGAGTCGGATGCGCCCCGCTGTCGGCCGCGACAGGCAGCCGATCATAGCGAGCAGGGTGGTCTTGCCCGAGCCGCTCGGCCCTTTGAGCACGTGCAGCCCCTTGAGCGGCAGGTTCAGACTGACCCCGCGCACCGCCCAGAGCTCGTTGGGACGGCCCTGGTTGAACGCCTTGCGGACATCGTCGAGCTCGATCATGGCCTCACCGCATCACGCTGTCGGGGTCGGTGATCGCGGCCGACCAGATCGGGACCAGGGTCGCCGCGGTGTAGGGGAAGACCGTGAAGAAGAAGAGCGTCGCCACCTGTAGCCCGTCGACGAACGGCACCGGGTTGAATGCGGGGTAGAGCACCGCCCAGCCCTTGAGCACCGGCTCGAAGAGCGCCGCTGAGGCGTAGAAGACGTGCAGATAGGCCAACAGGTAGCCGAGCAAGAAGGCGGTGAGCGAGAGCACGGCGCCCTCCCAGAGCTTCATCCGCAGCACGTCGGCGGTCTCCCAGCCGATCGCCTTCAAGATGCCGATCTCGCGCCGCTCCTCGCCGCTCAGGCCCGAGGCACGGTCCCAGGCGAAGATGGCGAAGGCCAGGATCGCCCCAACCAGGAGCACGAAGACCACCCCCTGGCGCCAGCCGAACACGGCGTCGTAGGTGCGCAGGATCTCCTCGCGCAGGATCGGGCGGCTGTCCGGCAGGGCGAGGCTCACCTTCTCAGCCACGGTGAGGACCTCGCGCGGGTTGCGCACGCTGAGCACGAGGTCGGTGTAGAGCCCGGGCGCGATCGCGAAGAACCGGCGAAAGTCTGCCTCGCCCATCAGCACCAGGTCCGCGCTCACCAACTCGGAGTCAGACTCGATTAGCCCCGCGACACGCCAGGCGAAGGGCTCGCCGGAGGCCCCGCGCAGGCTGAGGTAATCCCCGAGGGCGAGGCCCCGGATGCGCGCCAGGGCCGCCCCGATCTGGATCTCGCCCGCGGCCGGGGCGTCGTCCGGCGGCACCAGCAGGGTGTAATTGGCGCGCACCGCCGGGTCATAGAAATAGCCCCAGAGGCGGCCCTTTGCCGCGCGCACCCCACGGATACCGGCGATGCGCTCCAGGTGCCCCGCCGGGATCAGCTCGTGGCGACCGGCGACCAGGCGCTGGACGATCAGCTCCGGCGACCCGGCGAGCACCAGGCGGGTCTCTCGCTGCAGGGAATGGGTGAAGAGCATCACCGAGGCGAGCAGGAAGACGATCAGCGTGTAGACGAGCAGCAGCGCCAGATGCTTGCCCGGGCGCCGCGCCATGGCGCTGAGGCTGTACTCCAGCAGGTAGCGCTGGCGGCGCACGAAGGCCGTCACCGCGGCGCCCCCGGCACCATCGGCGGAACCAGGGAGCCGCTCGGGAAATGCTCCAGCGACAGGGGGTGGTCCTGAAAGGCGCTGTGCAGGTCGGCCTGGCTCGGGTGGCGGGTGTAGCGCGCCTCCGTGAACAGGCTGAGGTCCGTCAGCCCTAGTACCGCTACCAGCTCGGACCGCCCCGCGATGCGCGGGGCCTCAGCCCGGCTGCGCAGGGCCGCGTCGGCGAAGCTCGCCGCCAGGACCAGCAGCCCGAGGCCGAGCCCGATCAGAAAACGGCCGGATCGGTACAACGCGCGGGGTTGGGGATTGGGCTCGGGGGGCATGGTTCGAGTTCGCTTACGGAGGCGCTGACGGCCCCGCCGCACACGGTAGGATAACTGCCCTGGCCCTGGCGTCCCTTGATCTCAGTCGTCCTTGGGGTGACTCGCGTGCGCTGCCTGTCCGCGGTGCGGGATTTGCCGCGGCGTCTTGGGGCGCTCAGCGGCCGGACCGGGGCGGGCGAGGTCCGGACAGCCCCGTTCGTTCGACGGGCATCTTTCCCTGTTTTCTGGGCGCTTGTAACCGACCCCGCTCTCTGATCTCCTAAAACCAAGCAACTTGCTCGGGAAAGGGACAGGCTGCCGCAGCCGCAAGGTATGCAGCGTTTCCTGCGGCACCGGGACGAGCTGCCAGTTTCAGCCGCTCAAGCGACTGACGATCAAGGGACGGGGAGAGCGTATCTTCCCGCTCCGAGCCGTTTCCCGGCCGGGATGGCCGATCCATCAGTGTGTCTCAAGCGATACGGACCCCGGAGGAAAGCATGACCACGACCCCGCCCACGATGACCAGCGAGACCCTCGCGGTCGCGCAGTTTCTGCGGACCTCGGCGATCTACCTCGGGCTAGCGGCGCCGACCCGGGAGCAGCCGATAACGCCGCCACCTGCGCTTGCCCGCCGCCCCCCCTCAGCGACCTGCGCGGCGTCCGCGAGGGCCTGGGTCCGCCGTCAGCCCTAGGGGCGCCCGATGTCTGACCAAGCCTCAAATCGTGGGTTTCCGGTTTGTCCAGGAAATGGCGAACTTATGCAACCGACAGCAGTCCTACCGGCTGGGCTTCCGATGGAAGCTCTCTTGACTCCTTGTCGTATTCCCCGCCGCTGGCGGGGTTTTTTTGACGTCGGCCCGGCAGCGGTGCGATCACAACCGGGGATTCAGGCCTGAGGACGGCATGCCGCGGGTCCCGGCAGGCCAAGGATGCCGGGTCCCGTGATCGGCGGGGACGACCCGCATCGGCCCTAGGGCCAGGTTGGGCTGGGACGATTTCACAACAGAGTTTGCGAGGTTTTGAACAACTCTGGAACTTTCCTTTACCCAAGCTTTCCAACTGAGCGCAACGCAACATCCTCCTCTCTCTTGCCCCGTCCGTACGGGGCATTTTTTTGCCCGCGCGACCCGTTGATCGGTTGCGGCGAGCCTTTTCGTTCGGGCTGACAGGCATGCCGGAAGGCGATACCGTCCATAAGCTGGCCATCGCGCTCGCCGCCGAGCTAACCGGGGCGAGGGTCCGCGTCCTGCGCCTACGCCGGCTCGATGGGCGGCACCTCGAGGGGTGCCGGGTACTGCGGGTCTGGAGCAAGGGCAAGCATCTCTATATCGAGCTCGACCGTGCGCTCGTGCTGCGTACCCACCTCGGGATGTACGGGTCTTGGCACCGCTACGCCCCGGGCGAGCCCTGGCGGCGACCCGAGCGCCAGGCCGGGGTCCTGATCGAGACGGACGCAGCGGTCTTCGTCTGCTTCAACCCCAAGGAGGTCGAGGCCCTCGCGGCCGAAGGATTTGCCCGGATCGACAGCGAGCGCCGCCTCGGGCCGGACCTGACGCGGGGCGTGCCGGATGGGGTGGCGCTGGTTGCAAGGGCACGCGGGCTGCTCGCGCCCGATGCCTGGCTGGCGGACGTGCTGCTCGATCAGCGCGTCGCGAGCGGTATCGGCAACGTCTACAAGTGCGAGGTCCTGTTCCTGCGGGGGCAGCACCCGATGCGGCGGCTGGGCGAGACGCCGGACGAGGAGCTCGCCGAGCTCTACGCCTTGGCGGGTGAGCTGCTGCGCCGCAACCTGGGCGGCGGTCCCCGGGTGACCCGCTGGCCCGCCGACGGGCGCGGGCGGCTCTGGGTTTACGGCCGGGGGGGCCAGCCCTGCCTGCGCTGCCAGGCAGAGATCCGGCGCGACCGCCTTGGGCGCAATCCGCGCTCGACCTATTGGTGTCCGCAGTGCCAGCGTTAGCCTTGGATTGAAAGACCGAGGCGCATGGCGTCGAAGTCGAGCGTGAGCGCCGCGGCGTTGATGAAGCCATCGCCGAGGAGTCCGCCGATGCGAAAGCCGAAGCGCCGTTCCAGTCGAAAACTCGGCAGCAGCATGCCGATCAGGTGCTCGCGGCGCAGCCCGGCGACCTCCAGGGAGCGGCAGAGCAGCGGCTGCGCGGCGAGCGAGTGATCCACGCCGAAGCCCTCGCCCTCGATCCCGAGCGCCACCTCCAGCTCCGCCGCCCGCGCAGTCGAGATGGGAAAGCCCGCCGCCGCGCCGCTCATCCCAGTGTCGAGAAAGAGCAGGATGTCGAGCCGATCGTTGATGCGGGCGGGTACCAGTGGGTAGTGATCGCCGGCGAGATAGAACGGGGTCCCGGCGCCCGGGGTGGCGGCGGCACCCAGGCGAAGCACCCGGGCGCGGTAGTCGAGCGTGGTGACCACGCGGCTAAGCACGCCGGTCCCGATGATGCCGTCGACCGGTAGGGCCAGCAGCGCGGCGAATGCCTCGCGGGTGGCGTAGACCTGGGCCGGCACGCCCTGGAGCCGCACCGGTCCGAGGGCGAGCGAGTGGATGAGACTGTGGTGGACCAGGCCGGCGGGACCCGACGGGAAATGGATCGGCTCCTCCCCCAGCGCCTCAAGGCCGGCCGGGGCCGCGAGTGCGGGGTCGATCAGGGTCTCGCCCACTCCGGTGTCGAGCAGGAACCGCCCCGGGACCCCATTGATCTCGGCAGTCACCAGAGGGAGGGCGAGGTCAGGTAGCCAGGGCCGCTCCGCGCCAGCGGCCGGAATGGCGACTCGATACCAGCCCTCGGGGGCGAGCCGCGTCAGGGTTTCGGCCAGGGCGGTGCGACCCAGCGACCGGTACAGATCGGCGGCCGCGCCGAGCTCGCCCCCGCGCGCCAGGCATTGGGCCAGCAGCGCGAGGAGCCGGCGGCTCCCGGGCAGATCGACCAGGGCCTCGCGCAGCCAGGGCCCGGCCTCGCCCGGGCGGTTGCGCAGCGCGAGCAGCTCGCCGTAGAGGGCGGCAAGCTCCGGCGAGCGGAAGCCCTCGGCCGCCAGCTCGCCGCAGATCGCCTCACTCTCGGCGAAGCGGCCCCCGGCAAAATACTCGCTGGCGGTTTTAAGTCGGCGCAGGGGCGTCAAGGGGCGGGCCGCATCGGGCAGGTTGGGGCTAGAACCACCGCGGCATTCGAAATGCTCGGAGCGCGGGCTGTCAACCCGGTCGGTCTGTCGCCGATTAGGCCGCGTGCGCCGCGGCTTCTCGCTGGCTTCGGCCGTGGGGCATAATGGCCCATGCCCCGCGGCCGGCCAGATCGCCCCGGTTAGTGCACGCGCGAGCCGACGGTGCGCTGAGACGCATCGGTAGGACGGCGCGGCCGGTCGCGCGTGCCGGCTCGATCGCAACGGATGGAGCACTGCCGGGGTGCGGCGAAGACCGTGCCCAGAGCGGAAGCGGAGGGGCGCGAGGGCCAAACCTGAGGCACCGTGGACACGCGCAAGATCTGCATCCTGGGGGATTTCGCCGTCGGCAAGACCAGCCTGGTGGCCCGCTACGTCCACAACGAGTTCTCCGAGCGTTACTACACCTCCATTGGGGTGCGGGTCGACACCAAGATCATCGGCCTGCCCGACGGCTCGCCGCTCAAACTGGCGATCTGGGACATCGCCGGCACCGATACACCCACCGAGCTTTTTCTGCGTTATCTGCGGGGTGCCGCCGGCTACCTGCTGGTGGCCGACGGGACAAGGGCGGAGACCCTGGCGAGGGCGCTGCAACTGCGCGAGGCGGTCGAGTCCCAGCTCGCGCTGCTGCCGTTCGTCGGCCTGGTCAACAAGGCGGATCTCCGCGGTGAGCAGGAGATCCACCAGGACCGGATCGCAACCATGCGCGAGGCTGGGGAGATCTGGCTCGCGGTGAGCGCGCGCACCGGCGAGAACGTCGACAACGCCTTTTCCGTGCTGCTCGCCAGCCTCTCGGGATAGGGCCTTGGCCAGCCCGCTCACGGTCGCGCGCCAGGTCCGCCGCATCCTGCTCGATCAGGTCAAGCCCTGCCTGTTCCTGCTCGATCGCGAGTTCCACATCCTGCTGATCGACGGCGACGCGGACTATTTCGGCTACGGCGATCTGCGCCCCGGGGTCGATTGCCGCGACGCCATGCCGTTCCTCTACGGTCTGAGCCCGATGGACGCCATCCATCTCCCCCTCGTGGAGACCGCCAGTGGGCGCGCGGCCGACATCCTCTTCGCACCCATGGGCGAGAATCAGTCGCTGCTGCTGACCGACGCCAGTCGCGAGCGGGCGGGGCGGCAGGTGGTACAGCAGCAGGCCAACGAGCTGCGGCTGGTGCACAAGCAGCAGCAGAAGCTGATGGACGGCCTGCGCGTAGAGCGTGACGAGCTCGCCCGCAGGCACCGGGAGGCCGAGGAGCTGAGCCGCATGAAGAGCGGCTTCATCGCTGGTCTGTCGCACGAGTTCCGCACCCCGCTGACCGGCATCCTCGGGCACATCGACCTGCTGCGCGACCCCAAGCACGACCAGGAGACCCTCGCCGAGAACGTCCACTCGATCGAGTCCAACGCCACCCACCTGCTGTCGCTGGTCGACAACGTGCTGGATCAGGCCAGCCTAGAGGTGGGGCAGCTCGTCCTGCACCCGGTGCCGACCCGCCTGACGGCCTTCTGCCGCGAGATCGAGGCCATGTTCACCCCGCTCGCGCGCCAGCGCGGGCTGGAGTTCCGCCTGCACCGCCGCGGCGAGCTGCCGGAGTGGGTCGAGATCGACCTCACCCGGCTGCGCCAAGTGGTGATCAACCTGGTCGGCAACGGGATCAAATATACCGACACCGGCTTCGTCGCCCTGATCGTCGCCTGGGCCAAGAACCGGCTGCAGATGAGCGTGAGCGACACCGGGCCGGGCATCCCCAAAGCGGCCCGCGAGCGCATCTTTTTGCCCTTCCACCGCGAGCTCAACACCAGCGGCAGGCAAGGCGCGGGCCTGGGACTTGCGATCAGCGCCCAGCTCGTCGGACTCATGGGGGGGCGGCTGCGCCTGGCCGATCGGCCGGGCGGCGGCTCAGTGTTCGGGTTCGCGGTGCCGGCCCCGCAGGTCGGCACCGCGCTCGCCGCGCGCCAGGACGGCGCCGGTCATCGCGTGCTGTTGGTCGACGATAGCCCGGACATCCGCATGCTCTTCCTGCGCATCCTGCGCAAGGCCGGCTTCGTGGTCGACAGCGCCGCCGACGAGCCGGAGGCCTGGCAACGCTTCGAGGAGCACCGCCCGGACGTGGTACTGGTCGACCTCTACCTGAAGGAGTGGGAGGGGACGGGTCTGATCAAGCGGCTGCGCGCCCGGGGCTTTACCTCAGGCGTGGTCGCCTGGTCGGCGTCGTCACTGCGCCAGGACGTGCAGCGGGCGATGTCCGCCGGGGCCGATCTCTACCTCGTCAAGCCGGTCGAGCCCGCGGTGCTCTGCGCGGCCTTGAACGAGGTCCTCCATCGCCGGATCGCCGGCTAGCCCCGAGGACGGGCATCAATCGAAGAGGTTGCGGAAGGCGCGGGCGAAGCCCTGGTAGGCCTCCCAGCCGTCCTTGTCCATCACCTGGTCGATCACCCAGCGGTTCTCCTCGGCCTCCCCCATCAGGGTCTGGATCTCGAAGCCCAGGTGGCGGAGAAAGGGGTAGCTCGGGCCGTCGTCGGTGAGCTGAAACTCGGCGTACTCGTCGGAGCGCCGGTTGAGCAGGTCGACGAACGGGCCGCCGTAGTCACCGGGTCCGAGCAAGTCCTGGCTGTTGTCCTGGACGTGCTCGATCAGCTTGCGGGCGAAGCCGGTGATCAAAGTGCGGCGGTCCCCCTCGTCGAGCGTGCCATGGGCGAGGCGGTCGGCGATCTGGACCAGAAACACCAGGTACTCCTGGATCACCGACAGTCGCTGCTGATCGCTGACGTAGACGAAGCGCTCACAGTGGAGATTGATCGCCTTGTCCACCGCCAGCCGCCAAGCGATAAAGGCGAGCGCGGTCGCGATCTCGGGCAGCGAGCGCTCGGACTCGTCGTTCCACCAATGGCTCTTGATTCTCAGGGCCACGCCATACACCTCCGAACTGCACGCTCGGCGCGGGCTTGGCACCCGCGCCGCGAGCAGATAGCTACAAGACCAATCACTGTGCCAGGAAAACTGGTGTCGCACCGATTCCCCTCGCCGATGTGGGTACGAGCATGAACGATCAGAAGATCCGGGACCTCGCGCAGGCGGTGCAGCACAACTGCCACATCTCCGATGCCCGCCACGGGACCGATTACTCCCTGTGCGTGTACCTGATGAAGATGCGGGAGTACTACCGCTGGGAGATGGGGCTGCCTTACGGCGCCGTACTGCAGAAGGACGCCGTAGGGGACTGGCTGCAGGCCCGCGAGCGGCTCTGGGAGGCCCTCGAGGACGCCGAGCTGGCGCCGATCGAGGTCGACGGGGAGCCGTTCGATCCGTTCGACGCCGAGGCCATCAACCAGCGGCTGGAGCCCGAGGGCCTGATCTACAGCGGCGGTCTGGGGAGTCGCTCGAAGCCGCACTTCTTCCTCGGCCGTCTCGAGCAGCACCAGCGCCACGGGGCCTACTCGGTGTTCGTGGTCGCCCACGAGTACGCGCGCGATCTGACCGCCCCCCCGGCCATGACGCTCGGCGATCAGATCTTCCTGCGGCGCGAATCGCTGCGCCGCATGCTCTGGGAGAAGCTCGAGAGCTGGCGCTGGGCCCGGCCGGACAACGCGCTGGGGCGCGCCTTCGCCTGCTACGACTTTGAGACCGACCTGGACCGCGCGCTCGACGCGATGACCGAGCGGGAGATCGCCGCCGTCCTGCTCCACGAGCAGGGCGAGCATGCGGCGGAGCTCCGCCTGGGCGAGGGCTGGGAGCGGATGCTGATCGACCTGGTCCAGACCCCTGCCGAGATCATGGCCCGCGCCGTGCGTGACCATCTGGCGGACTGCCTGAGCACACTCCCGGCGCTGCTCGATGCCGGGGACCCCGCCCCGTTGCATTTCTACATGGGCAATCTGACCCACATGCGCAAGGAGATCTTTCCCGGCCTCGAGCGCGCCTACGGTGACTGGGTCACGCGGGGCGACCCCGGGGCACTGGCCGAGGTAGCGGCCAACGGTCGGACGCATTGGGAGCGGGTCGCGCTGGCGATGATCGACCGTCATCGCGCCGATCCCGCGGCGGCCGCGGGACAGATCCAGCGGCTGGTGGCGGAGAGCTACCTCTAGCGAGGCTTTGCCTCAGACCCACGAGGCATGGGTGGCCCCGGTTGAGCGACGGGAAGCTAAGCTCCCGTTGTAGCCGCTGAAGCGGCGTGGTGGCT
>JALOTB010000164.1 GCA_025458165.1 Chromatiaceae bacterium
CACCCGCTTCAGCTCGGACGCCAGCGCCCCGGGCACATCCGACAGATCGGGAAGCTGGGTGTAGGGGACCTCGCACGTCTGATACATGAGGAGATTCAACGCCTGGATCGTGCGCCAGCCGCCGGCCTTGCCCGAGTTCTTCTTCCCCCACCCCACCGAGGCCCGATCGATGCGGCCGTCGACGACGAGCGGACCGTATCCCCTGGCGGTGGCGGTGGACTGGAAGGTCGTGATCCATTTGTCGAGATCCGGACGATAGATCCCGTCGAACGGGAAAATGGCGGCCGGACCGATGCCCGCCGGCGCGGTCGGGGGGAAGATGCCGATGTTGCGCGTGAAATGCGGGCGGCGCTGGATACACACGTGAAACAGCATGTACTGCACCAGCATGACGTCCGTGCCTTGGCCCCCCACCCCGCGGCCAACCGAGGACTGCACGTTGTAGAACGGGACAATCGTGAATGCCATCGCTGCCTCCTGTCGCCTCCCGCGCGCGCCATTTACCGCGCCGTCGCAACGGACGCGGTCGGGGCTGTAGGGACGAGGTGATCACATCGGACGCACGGGTGCGGATCCCGCGATCCCGGCCTTTGGGACGGCGCTAGCGTAGTCCTCAGGAACGGGGGGCTCAAGGAGCGACGAAACGGCCCCGGTCGCCCATCCGGCGCGCTCCGATCCTCGCGATTCTCGGATCGGGATGCGCAAGCTGACATACCCGGCCGGCAGCTATCGAGGGCGGCTCAGCCCGCGGTGCAGGGCGCCCTCACCGAACCGTTCGCGGATCGCATCAAGCGTCGCATCCAGGCGCTCCGCGCGCGGATGGGGCGCTGGCGGCTCACCGGCGAAGAGGTCCGGCTGCTCGGGGGTCTCCTCCGCCCAGCCGGAGAGCCCCAGGCCGATGAGGCGCACCGGCCGGCCCGCCCAGGGCTCGGTCTGGTAGAGCGACCAGGCGGCGCGGAGGAGCTCGGTGTCGCTCGCGGTCGGCACGGGCAGGGTGCGCGAGCGGGTGTGGGTCTCAAAGGGGTGCAAGCGGATCTTGAGCGTGACCAGACGCCCTTTGTAGCCGCCGTGCCGGGCCAGGAAGCCGACCTCCTGCGCGGCCCAGCGCAGGGTGTCGCGCAGGACCAGCGGATCTTCGACGTCCTCGCCGAAGGTGGTCTCCTTGGAGATCGACTGGCGCGCGCGCTCCGGATGCACCTCATCGTCCGCGATTCCGCGGGCCTGCTGGTAGATCGCCGTGCCCCCCCGGGCACCGAGGTGGCGGCGCAGGGCCTCCAGCGCGAGCGCCCTCACGTCCCCGACCGTTGTGAGCCCCAGGCGCGTGAGTCGCGGCGCAGTCTTGGCCCCGAGCCCGCGCAGCACGCTGAGCGGCATGGGGTCCAGAAACGCGCTCACCTGTTCCGGGGCGACGACGGTCAGCCCATCGGGTTTCCTCGCCTCGGAGGCCAGCTTCGCGATCAGCCGGTTGGGGCCGATGCCGACCGAGGCGGTGAGCCCGACCGCGGCCTGGATCACGTCCTTGGCCCGCCGCCCGATCACCTGCGGCGGGCCGATCAGGCGCTCCAGGCCCGAGACGTCGAGATAGGCCTCGTCGATCGAGACCGGCTCGACCCGCGGGGAGAGGGTCGCAAGCACCGCCATCACCGCCCGGGAGACCGCGGCATAACGGGCCATGTCCGGGCGTACGTAGACGGTCTCCGGTGGGAGCCGCCGTGCCGCCTGGGCGATCGGCATCGCTGAGCGCACCCCGTAGCGGCGCGCCTCGTAGGAGCAGGTGGCAACCACCCCGCGCCCGCCCGGCGCCGCCCCCACTACCAGCGGCCGCCCGCGCCACTCGGGGTGATCGCGCTGCTCGATCGCGGCGTAGAACGCGTCGAGGTCGATGTGCAGGATCAGGCGGGGCATGAGACTCGGATGGTCCTGTCAGAACCAAGGGATATGGGCCTCAGCGGCGGTGGTCGCAGGCGGACGATTGTAGGCGCCGGTCGACCCGCTACGGAAAGGGCTGCGGCCCGGGCAGCGCCCCGGTCGGGCAGCCCGATCCACCCCGAAGCGTACGCCGCCGCCCAAGGCGTCGTGCGCCCAATGACGCGGACGGGACACCCCCACGACCCGGATTGGAGCCGTATGGCTGGTCGCTCCTGCGACCTGACCATTGGTAGGATTGGGCGGCCACTGCCCCCGATGCCGGCGAAGCCATGCCGCGTTTCCCGTACGCGATGGTCCGAACGACTCATCAGCACGTAGCCGCCCAATACCCGGACAGCGGCCTGCGGAGGCGTTGGGCGCAGCACGGCTGGCGCCACGGGCCACCCCGCCGGAACGTCGGGGCGTGGCGCCACGAGGCGGCCGATGGAACCCAATGACCCGCCGCCGCGCTCAACACTGAGGCCTAGCGAATGACCCCGAACATCGACCCCAGGCTCCTCGCGGCCATCGAAGCGGGCAGCTGCGTGGCTTTCGTCGGTGCGGGCTTCTCGGCGGCGGCCGGCTTGCCGCAGTGGACGGATCTCATCCGCTTGGTCGCCGATGATCTGCCCGACAGCACCCGGGACCCGGATCGGGCACTGGTCGAGGCGCTCCTCAACCAACATCCCTCCCCCTCCAGCCGCGAACTGGAGATGGCCGCCCAGTTGCTGCTCGATGCCCTCGGCGAGGACGCCTTCCGCGCACGCCTGCGGGCCGCCCTGCACAAGGATCCGCTGCCCGAAACCATGCGGCTGCGCCTCAAGCACCTGCAGGGGATCCCGTTCCGGGCGATCGTCACCACGAACTTCGATCCGCTCCTGCCGGGGATGCCGCCCTCCTCCGACGCCTACCGCCGGCTCCTGCGCAGCCGCCGCCCGGCGCCGTGGCGCGAGGCCATCGCTCGGGTTGCCCTCGATCCGTCGCCGCCGGGCTGGACCCCACCGGACGCCGAATCGATCACGCTCCAGCTTCACGGCCGGCTCGATGTCGCCGACTCCCTGGTGCTGACGCGCTCGCAGTACCGTCGTCGCCTGTACGCCGACCCCGCCTATCTGACCGTCCTGCGCTCCCTGCTCGCCACCTCGACCGTGCTGTTCCTCGGCTACTCGCTCACCGATGCCTACCTCAATGAACTGCGCGCCGAACTGGTGGAGGCGTTCACGGGGCGCGGGCACAGCGACGAGCCGTTGGCCTGGGCCGTCATCGAGGGCGTCTCCGAGGTCGCCCGCCGCTACTACGAACGCCACGAAGGCTTGGGCGTGGTCACCTACCACAAGGGCGACAGCGGGCACGACCACAGCGGCTTCGATGCGATCCTCAAGGCCATCTACGACCAGACGAATCCCGTGCACCGCCTCGGCACCCTCCTGAGCGGCCGGCGGGTGCTGTGGTTCGACCCCAACCCGGCCAACAACAACACCGGACGCGACCTGCTGCGCGCCGCGGCGAGCGAATGCCGCGAGTGCGCCGAGCGGTTCCAGGAGCGCTTCGTCGAGGTGACAACGCTCGAGGAGGCCTGGGCCCGCCTCTCAGGCGCCGCGCCATTTGATCTGGTGATCTCGCATTGGGGCCACGGTCTGTGCGACGGCCGCGCAAATGGCGAAGAGCTGTTGCGTCGCGTCGCCCGGCTGCGGGGGGCCGGAACCCCCGTCGCGCCGTTGGTGATCTTCGCCGGCGGCGGCGCTCACGCGGCAATCAACCGCCGCCACGCGTTGGGCCTGGGTGCCGCCGAGCTGGTCTCGCGCTGGGAGGACCTCTTTGCGGTGCTCGAACGGGTGCTCGCGCCAACCCATGCTGGCATGGGGCAAGATGTCTGCGACGAGGTTCGCCGCAGCTAGCGGCGAGGCGGCTCGCCGCTCCCTCAGTTGGAGACGACGTCGGCCGTGACTCGCGGCGGCGTTGCGCCGGAGCATCTCCTCACCCGCCGCGGGTAGGTGTTGTGGCCTTTCCCCGCGGGGCGGCTCGCAGATGTTCCAGCGCCACCCGAAAGGTGTCCCCGCTGTCGCTCACATCGTCCACCAGCAGGACTCGCAGACCGCTCAGGTCCGCAGCGAGCGGATAGCGTACGCGCGCGAACGCCTCCCGGTGCGCGCCGCGGTAGTGCTCGACCTTGAAGCTGGTCAGGTTCATCACCTCGAGCAGGTCCGCGAGGATCGGGCCGGGCATCCAGCCCCCGCGACCGATCGCGACGATCGCCTCTGGGCGGTAGCCGCCGCTGCGAATGTCCTCCGCCAGGCGGTCCGGCAATGCTTGCCGGAGCGTCGACCCGACACCGCGCGCGAAACCCCGCGGTGACCCGAACGGGCCGCGCCGCGCGGCTTCGTGCCAGAGCACGCGATGGACGGCCACACCCTGGTGGCGAAGGGTACGGTCGGCACCCGACGCTGCGCCATTCCTTCGGTACCGGCCAGACCACAACGCCGCCGGCGTCCTGCCGACGCCCGCGGAGCAGCGCAGAGGTACCCCGGCACGCGCGGCCGCCGGCCACGTCCTGCGCAGGCGCAGGGGATCACGCCCCAGCGGCCATCACCCGCGGCCGCGGTCACCCCACCCTGCGTGGCACCCCCCGCCCCGCCGCGGTACTGTGGTGGCATGTGCGGCCGGTTCGTCCAGTACAGCGACCCCGAGGTCTACGCGAGCGCCTTTGGCGTCGCCGCCCCCTGCGAGGCGCGCCCCCGCTACAACCTCGCCCCGACCCAGCCGGTGCTCGCCGTGCGACAAGCCGGGAACGGCACGCGCGAGCTCGTACCCCTGCGCTGGGGCCTCGTCCCTGCCTGGTCGAAGGGGCCGGACAGCCGCTACAGCATGATCAATGCCCGCGCGGAGACGGTGGACACCAAGCCCGCCTACCGCAACGCCTTCCGGCGCCGGCGCTGCCTCATCCCCTCCGAGGGTTTCTACGAGTGGAAAGCCGAGGGAGGAAAGAAGACCCCCTACCTCGTCCGCCGCACGGACGGCGCCCCTTTTGGCCTGGCGGGACTGTGGGAGACGTGGACGGGCGCCGACGGCGAACCCCTGCAGTCCTGCACCGTGATCGTCACCGACGCGAACGACCTCGTGCGCACCCTCCATGAGCGGATGCCCGTCGTCCTCGCCCGCGAGGACTACGACGCCTGGCTCGACCCCAACACGACCGACCTCGACCACCTCAAGGGTCTGCTCCGCCCGGCGCTCCCCGACGGCTGGACGCTCGTTGCGGTCTCGCGCAAGGTGAACAGTCCCAGCAACGACAGCCCCGACCTCATCGAGCCCGTCGCCACGGCCTAACCCTCGCCCCCCGCGGTACCACAACCACCGTGGGCCGCCCGGCGGTGTCCACACCCACACAGCCAACACGGGCCACCGGCGGCGGGACTGCCGATGATCCGGCCATGGCCCGTCAGCGCCGGTCGGGGAGCCCGGCCCGGCTGGCCGGACCGCCTGGTTCGACGGTCTCCATCGGCCTCCCCGGCCGAGGCCACCGTTGTGACGAGTCGCGTGTTGGTCCGCCCGGCGCCCCTGAGCCGCGCCCGCGCGGGCGGCCTGTGGCCACACTCGAGTGTGACCCCACCGGACGCCCCGCGAGACTCGCTTCCGGTGTATGTCCGACCCTTCCCGGTTGGGGATTGGCACCGCCGCGTCCGCCCCCCACCCGGCGCGTGCGCGCGTTCGTCGATTTCCTGGCAGACCGCTTCGCCGGCGTGCCCTAATGGGACTGCTGCCCAAAAGACGATCAGCGACCGCCCCCGTGACCACTTGTCCGAGCGCGCCGCAGCGGCGGCAGGCGCCAGCGTCGCTTGAGTCCTTCGACCACGAAGGGCATGAGCCGGCCCTTGTCCCAGAGGATGCGGGCAAAGAGGCCCACGGGGCTGCGCGGTGGGGGCCGGTAGCCGGAGCGCTTCACCAGGGTGATGGCGCCGCGTTCGCAGACGGGGACGCAGACCCCGCAGCCGAGGCAGACGTCCGCATTGACCTGCGCAGAGCGCGTTGCCCCGGACCCGACCCCGTGACCCGCCTTCGCCCCCGCACGTGCGTGCGCACCCAGCCCGATGCACTTGACGTTGCAGGCGCGCAGGCACTCGCCGCAATAGTCGCAGCGCTTCGGATCGACTTCGGCGATGAACGGGGTCTTGGCCAAGGCGTTGGGGAATCCGGACTGCACCCCTGCCATCAGCTCGCAGCAGCAACGGCAGCAGTTGCACAGGAACGACGGCTGCTCGCGGACGTTGTCGGTGAC
>JALOTB010000165.1 GCA_025458165.1 Chromatiaceae bacterium
TTCGCCAGATAGCCTTCGTCGAGCTGGGAGAGATCGTAACGAGACAGCTGCACGTCGTTGGGTACGTTGCGCCTGCCAGCACTTTTGCGCCGGCTCCGGTTGCCGCGAGATCTTGCCACGTTTGTTTAAGTTTGTCTCGTATTCGGCTGCTTTTTAGGGGGAGGGTCCGAACGGTTACTAATCCTTTTGCTCGGGATCCGCGCAGATCCCCGGGCTCTTCGGTGTGTGCGTACCCCCAGATGTTGGTGTCGACGAACGGCTCAGCGCTCATGGAGCGCGTCCCGCCCGACAATCACCCGTCGTGAGACCTTGACCACCTGGTAGGACGGTAGCTCAGCGCCAATCCGTCCGCTCTCAGAACCTTCCGGGGCAGAAATGACAACTTCGATGCGTCGATGGCGCCACTCGGGGGGGATTTGGACGAGGATCTCCTCGGGAGCATCGTCGACTATCCTGCGTACCGCTTCCACGTGAGGTTCCTCCTGCTGGACCAGGCACCGCCAGAATACTCCAAGGGACGCAGTACGTCTGCGGCGTCCAACCTTGGACCGTGGACCGGGTGCTTCGCACTCGACTCACCGACGTCATTGGAGACACGCCGCCGAGCTCGGCATCGACAATCTCTACTCACCCGACTCGGCCTCGGGCCGCCAAGGGTTGGTGGAATTCCGCGCCTTCGAGCGGGCATCGTTCGAGCCCTTCTTGGAGCTCCGCTTCCCCCACGACGGGAACCGGGTGAGCGGCGCCACCGGGGACCGCCGCGTGGTCACCAGCAACGGACGGCGCCCGCCGCTCCGCGCCATCGGCGAACCGGCCGAGGCAGTCGCTGGGGCGCGCTTCAAGGTCTGGACCCCGCCCTCGGGCCCTGCACCGCAGCGACACCCCGGGAACCGTCGACGCGCCGCCGGAGGAGCCTGCTGGGGTTCGCCCCTAATCCCTGGATGCGTGGTCCGCCGGAGGTCTGAGGGCGCCCGCGTCCCGCTCAGCCAGTCTGAGCATCACTCCGGCAGAACGATGGTGCAGGACCAGGACTCCCGTGAAGCGGAAATCGCCGCCCGTCGCGCATGCCAACAATCTGGCCGACGGAGGTCGAATGCCCGCAGAGCGATCCGCCATCAGGTCTTCCGCCATGCCCGGGCTAGAGGATCGCGGCAAATTGAGCCTGGCCGCTTTTGTCCCAATGGTGTTAGCGCAGCTCATGTCGGCAGCGAGTCTTTCAAGGACTCCTTGAAAATTGGCGCCCCTCTACTAGGATTTCTAATGTGAGGGCACTGTAAGCAGCCGAGTCATGAGACACGGTGTGCGGCCGGCCCTCAAAGAGCCGCAGCGAGACAAGCGGGAACGGTAGTACGCTAGGAGCGCATAGTGTTCGAAACGATTCCCCAGTTGCTTGAGGAGCGATAGCGTAACGAGCTTTCAGAGCAGGCTCGGGGCGGGTGCGAATTGGCGCAGGTGACTACCTGTTTCCACGGTGTCCGCTGCACGAAAAGCCGCTAACGGATAGGAGTAAGAAAATGAATCGGCGATATGGGAGAGCCGTAAAGGCGGGCGCGGCGCTCATGCTCCTCGCAGCCGTGAGCGTCGCAAGTGCAACAACTCATCAGGACTGGTGGTACAACCCGTCATTGAGCGGGATGGGCCTCAACGTGGGGCAACAGGGGCAGAACATATTCGTCTCCTGGTATCTCTACGATCCAACCGAAGATCCATCGTTCTTGATCTTCTATGGTGATCTACAAGGAAACACGTTGACGGCTCCGCTGCGCCGGTTCTACGGTCCAGAACCCGACGTATATGACGAAACTCTTTGGCGCGGAGAGATTGTAGGGGTAGCAACGATAACGTTCTCCGGCCCTTCCACGGCAACACTCGACTACGAGTACGACGGTAAGCAGGGGTCATACCCGATTGTGCGGTACACCTTTTACCCGATCAACTTGAGCGGAGTGTATTTCGGGGGCTCGATTTTGACCATCACCAATTGCGGCGAGCAGAACGGTGATGTCGCCTACCCGAATGTTTATACGATTACCCATGTCGGCAATAGCCTGGTAGTTCAGGAGGGTGGTTCCGACGGCTGCGTGTACCAAGGGGAAGTTCAACAGCAGGGAACGCATTTTTCTGGCTCCGGAACCTTCTCTTGCGCGGGGAGCGGTGAATCGGGGACGTGGTCGTTAGTCGACGTTGTTACGACAGACTCCAGCTTTGCGGGCCAGTTGTCGGCGCAAAACAATTTCGGCTGCCTAGTAAACGGAAGGGTCGGGGGTATACGGTAACCGGCAACGATGGCGGTCGAGCCATGGCGGGAAGGGGTGTTTGAGGAGAACGGCCAGATCTCCGATAGCGCTCCTAACCCACCATGTTCCGGTAGCTAGCCGTTGAGGCAGTTGTCGTACGCCCGCGCCGCTACGGTCATCGAGAAATCGAGGCTGGCACCTTTTATGCCTCGCTGGCAAGGCGATGGGCTTGCTGCCGGACGCCAAAGCCCGCCGTTTCCGCCGTCGGTCGAACGCGGCCAGGGTGATCCGCCGGCACGCCAACGGTAAGGCTGTCGCGCGCGACCCTCGGCGGTTACGCGGGCCGAGCGGGCCACGGCTATAATCCGCCGGACACCGAGTAAGGGGGGCAATGCGATGATCACCGTCCCTGAAGAGTATCTGGTCGATGAAGCGGGAAACCGCAAGGCCGTCGTGCTTCCGCTTGCCGCGTGGCGGCGGATCATCGAAGAGTTGGAGGAGCTCGACGACATCCGCGCCTACGACGCGGCCAAGGCCGAGCCATCGCAGCCGATCCCGTTCGCCCAGGCCATGCGCGAGATTCAGGACGGGGAGATCGATTGACCTACGCCCTCTTCATCGAGAAGCGGGCCCAACGTTCCCTGTCACGGATTGCCGCACAAGACCGCGAGCGGATCGGCCGATGCCATCCGTCGCCTGGCCGATGAGCCCCGACCCCGTGGCGTCAAGAAGCTTAGCGGGCGGGATGCCTGGCGCATTCGCATTGGCGATTATGGTGTCCTCTACGAGATCCACGACGCGCGCCTCTTGATCCGGGTCATCGAGATCGGACACCGGCGAGACATCTACCGTTAGGGCGGCCAGCCCAGTCGGCTCGCTACTTGGCTTGCCTCACACCCCGGCCGGCACCATCCGGAAGGCGGGCCGCCGCACCCGTCGGCCGGCCCCCAGCCCAAAAACCCGAGCGCCATCGGCTCATGTAGGCTGGGGTGAGGAACGAACCCCCGCATCGCCCGCCGCCAGAACGCTGGGGTTCGCAAGCTCACCCCAGCCGCGGGTCATCAAGTTGTTCACCTTGCTATTGCACCCCTCCGAAATCCCGAGCGCCATCGCCACCGCCGTGCCCGGCAGCGGGGCACCGGCGGCATCAGCGGCCGGGGCGCAGGCCGGATAGGTACAGATTAGGAGTGGGGAGGCCGCGCGAGGGGGACCGGCGGCGGCGGTGCCGGCGCGCCGTGCTCAAGCCCACCCGCGAAGCCCGCGCCTCTCGCTGCCGGGTCTCACGCAGATCGCGTGCCAGCACCGGCAAAAAAGGTCTAGACGCCGGGGGGCGCTTTGTCGCAAACTCCGGCATCTTCACGCCCGCTGCCGCTCGACCTGGCCTCAAAACCACCCGCGGCGACGAAAATGCCAATGTTGTAGTTCGGCAACATCGCGGCCGTGAACCTTACAACCCGCCTGAAATCCCTCGTTTGTTGTATTTATCCTGCACTGTTGACGAATCGACCCGCATCTGTTACGTTTTCGCCAGCGGTGGTCGAATTCCGCCCGCTTGTCGCTTTTATCGTACAGGACGTACAGGGATCGGATGCGCAAAGCCTACAACCCGCGGGGCTTACGGCGAGCGCAGCAGGGTCCGGCCGGCGCGGACGGCGGTGCACCGCAGCCTCAGGGCGAGGAGGCCTCGGCTCAGTCTCCTGGCCAGTCCGCGGGGCGAGGGCGCGGTCAGGCGGGCCGCAGGGGCCAAGAGGTATCGTGGGGCGTATGGCAACGCCCAAAACCCTACGGTATCATCGCGACAAAGGGGGGGAACTTGCCTGCAAGTTTCATCAATGCTCCCTTGGTCGATGCCGCATCGGGCCCGCTCGCGGGCTGGCGCAGCGAGCGCCGACCGGTGGCCCAGGGACGGCGGTGGCGTTCGGCCTCGCGGCCGCTTGATGGTGGTGAGAACTCGAAACCGTCCTACTCAACTTGGTGACACTCTCTAGCAATCGCACAGGAGACTCGATGATGAAACTGCGTAAGTCGCGCGTAAGCGCCGCTGCCCTGATCCCCGCCAGCTCCTTCGGCTGGTCGGTCGACACCGTTAACGGGACCCTGCTGACCGCCAGCGGCGGCGACACCCTGCTGTTCCCGATCTACACGACGGTCAACCCGGCGACGACCTCCTTCTCGGTGACCAACACCAGCGGGGAAACCATTGCCGCGAAGATCCGCTTCCGCGAGCAGGATAAGTCCATGGACGTGCTGGACTTCATCGTGGTCCTCTCGCCCTATGACAAGTTCGACTTTTCCGTCTCCCAGGGTGTGGACGACGTCCGTCCGACCATGAGCTGGAACGACAACACCTGTCTGGTCGGCCCCGGCACCGGCGGCTCGGTCCAGTTCCCGCCGCCCAGCGCCTTCGTGAGCGGTAACGAGACCATGTCCGTGGGTCACCTCGAGGTGCTGGGCATGGCCACCCTCGACAACTACGCCGTCTTAAATGGGGTGGTGGTTCCCGCCGGCACCGCAGGCAGCGTACCTTTGCCGCTCGCCGATGCCGCCGAGCACGGTTCGGACGGGGTCCCGGCCAACTGTGGTCTTTTGGTAACCTGGCTTGCGAACCCGGGCAATGTCAACCTGCTCAATCAGTCAGGCCTCCTCAGGGACGTGCCAAACGTGTTGGTCGGCCGCTACGTGATCACCGGCGCCGGGCTCGGCATCGAGGCGGGCGGCGACGCCATCGGCATCCGGGACTCGAACCTCGGTCCGGGTGCGGGGCCAATCCCCATGAGCGCCCAGAGCTCCGCGCGCTGCGATGCAATCGCGCCCGTGGGGCCCCCCGCGAACTGCACCGGCTGGTACGCCTGGGACAAGCTCGAGTGGGATCATCCGCACCTCGCTGAGATGCCGAACCTGGTCGGCTTCCAGAACGCGCTCACGGCCGCCAACATCTCCGGCGACTGGTCGAACAACCCCGCCAACGACGTCGGCGTCGACTGGGTGCTGAGCTTCCCCAACAAGTACGCCTACCTCGACCTGATCCCCGCCACCGCCTGTGAGGGCGGCGCCGGCAGCGGCACGGAGTGGTGTCTCCTCTATGCCCCGCGTGGGCCCTTCGGCCTTGAGGGTGTTTGGACCGCAACTGGTAGCAGATACATCGGGCCTACTCCTGTCCCCGCTGACGGGCTCGCCGGCGTCGCGGATCTGTGTATCGGCCCCTCTCTGCTCGACGTCTGGGATCGTGAGGAGCAGCAGGCCGCCGGCAGCGTGTCGGTGTCGCCGGGCGCGCAGACCCAGCTCGAGCTCTGCAAGGAGCTGGAGGTCTTCACCCTGGCGGCCGAGGGTCAGGCCGTGCGTGATTCCGTCATCCAGGTGCCGGACAACCGCCGGGTCATCACCTTCGAGAACCTGGACGCGATCCGCGGCTGGGCGCGTATGACGGTGCCTTGGGCGACGGTTGGCGACTCGGTCACGGGCATCCTGTTCACCACGCGTAACACGGACGACCCGCTGATCAACAACGGCTCCCTCACCGACCTGCAGAAGGACGTCGGCGGCGCTGGGAACACCGCCCCGTAACTCGGAACACTTTGAGATTGAGGGCGCCTCCGGGCGCCCTTTTTGTTTGGCTCTGTCGGGGTTACCTGTAGGTCGGACTTCAGTCCGACGCGGCCTTGCGAGTAACACCATGCCTTGCTGTCGGGCTGAAGCCCGACCTACATGGTTGGGCACAGAGCCTTTTGTTTTCGGCTGACCCATGCACCCCAGCTCACTCGAAAACATGCAGAAGTGCCACGCGCGCTTCTTCGCCCGCTCGCCGCTGGCGGAGCGGGACCGGCTGCGCGTGCTCGACATCGGCGGGGCCGACGTCAACGGGAGCTACCGCACCGTCTTCGCCGGGCCGCGGTTCGACTATCGCACCGCGGATCTCAGCCCCGGCCCGGGGGTCGATCTGGTCCTCACCGACCCTTACCGCATCCCCGTGCCCGACGGGTCGGTCGACATCGTCCTCTCC
>JALOTB010000166.1 GCA_025458165.1 Chromatiaceae bacterium
GAGCGGTTCCTCGACGTGCTGCTCGCGGATCTCGGGTTTGCCAGCGACAACGAGGCCCTGGCCGTCGCCTACATCCTGTTCGACCGCGCCCGGGCGCGCAGCGCGCTGGGGCAGGTCTCGGAGCTACGCGTGGCGGAGCTGGAGGCGGAGTACCAGGATGTGCTGCGCCAGCGCGTCGCGAGCGAGCTGGCGCAGCGCCTCACGCGTGCGCTCCTCGCCCAGGCGCTCGGTCGGCCCGGCGAGCTGCCGCGCGATCTGATCGAGCCGGCGCTCCCCGCGGCCCCGGAGCGTCTGCCCGCGCCCGAGGAGGTCGCCGCCGCGGCGACCGAGCGCAACGCCTGGCTCGCCAGCCTCCAGGCGGGGGGCGACCCGGCGCGCGCCCGGCTGGTCGAGATGGCGGTCCTGCAGCAGGCATTCGAGCTCCTCCTGCGCCTGGAGGCCCTGGAGGCGGTGGGCCGCCATGCCCGCGTCGAGTCCCGCCTACGCGAGCTCAAGCTCGAGGAGAGCCGCACCCTCTACGAGCAGGAGGTGCGCGCCGATCTCGGCTACTCGATGAGCCAGCAGACGCGCGCGCGGGTGCGCGAGCAGCGGGTCGCCTACTGCCGCGCGCTTGCCTTGGCCGAGCTCGCCGGCCTGCAAGGCCAGCCGGTTTGGCCCCCTGTGATGACGGAGGATTGACCGTGCGATTCGCGCCCATCGTTGCCCTCGCCCTCGTCGCCGTGGCGCCCCTCGCCGGTGCTCTGGAGCTGCGCGGCTGGCTGGAATGGGTCCACAAGGTCGAGATGCGGGCGGTCGAGAACGGGGTAGTCGAGGAGGTGCCGGTCAACGCCGGGCAGCACGTCCGGGCGGGTGAGCTCCTGCTGCGCATGGATCAGCGCGACCTCAAGGCGGCCCTGCTCGCCGCCCGGGCCCAGGTCGCGCGCGCCAAGATCGGCTCCGAGAAGGCCGAGCGCGAGCTCGTGCGCACCCAGGAGCTCTACGAGCGCGGCCTGATCGCCCAGGAGGAGATGCGCGACGCCGAGCTGCAGCAGGCCGCTGCGCTCGCCGAGGAGGAGGCCGCCAGGGCGGCGGAGGCGGCGGCCGAGGTGGCGCTGGAGCGCACCGAGCTGCGCGCACCCTTCGACGGGATCGTCGTCGCGCGCAACGCCTGGAAGGGCGACGTCATCTACAAGACCCTGCAGCAGACCCCCCTAATTGTGATCGCGCCGGACGACAAGATCCTCGCCCGCGCCCTGGTCACGGCCAATGTCCTGCGGCGGTTCGCCCCGGGGCAGCCGGCGCGGGTCAACGTGCAGGGCGAGCTGCGCCCGGGGCAGGTCTACAGCCTGGGGGTCGAGGCGGTGCGGGTGGAGCTGCAGGGCGCTGTCTACTACCTCGACGTCCTCATCGAACGACGTCCGGGGGAGCTGCTGCGCCCCTCCGAGACCGTGCAGATCTATTTCCCCGATCTGCGCTGAGCAGCCGACGCGTCCAGACCGCGTTGAGCAGCGTGCCCAATCGTTGTCGTAATCGTCATCGAGGTTGCCTTATAGCCCCGGATCCTCAGGCTCATCCCGGCGTCGCTTATCTGATCACGACGACGATCACGACAACGAAAACGACAACGATTGGGCTGCTAAGGGTCGTGTCTGATCGCGTTGGGTAACGAATGACCCAACCGTTCCTTAGGTGTCGTCGCTCGTAGTCTGGGTCGACTGCTGCCAGGCGAGGCGCATGATGTTGACGAAACGATGCTGGCCCAGTGCGGTGGCGATCACGTCGAGGCTGTCGCGGGTCTGGTAGAAGCTCTGCTCGTAGTACTCGCGCAGGCGCCGGTGCTGGTAGAGGCTGTAGACGGACCAGGCCAGCCCCGCGGTGGCGAGCACGAGGAGCGTCGCCAGTACCCGCACCCAGTCGATGCCAGCCGGTTTGGGCTCCGCGGCGGCGAGCGGCGTGGCCGCGAAGACCCCTGGCTGGACCAGCCGTTGCCCCAGGTCTTGCGCCAAGCCGATGCGCCCGGCGTCGGCGAGCTGGTCGAGCGGCCAGGCCCCGCCGAGGGCGGCGAGCAGGACCAGGGCCGGGGCCTGGGCGTCGCTGCCTCCGCGCTCCAAGGCCCAGGCGTGCGCCGCGGCGGCGTGCTCGGGGCTCGGCCGCGCGTCGGCATCCGCCGCGGTGCGCCAGCGGCCCTCGCCGGGCGCCGTCGCCGCGAGCCCCTCCAGGTAGCGGAACAGATAGTCGAGGCCCGCCTCCCACTGCGCGCGGGCGAGGTCGCGGAGCTGGTCCGGGCTCGCCGCGGCCGAGGGCTGGCAGTGCTCCGGCTGGTGGCGCGAGAGCTCCGCGAAGCTCGGGGCGGCGCTGATGTCCTGTCGGGTCGCCGGCAGCAGGACCGCAGCGTAGGCGCCGAAGCAGCCGAGTCGGCGCGAGATGCGCTCGCTCGCCAGGGCGCGGCTGAGCTGATCGAGCACCCATAGGGTGCCCGCGCTCACCGAGCCGCGGACCGCCCCGGCGCGCGCCTCGACCTCGGTCACCACCCCTTCGCCGGCCGCGAGATCGAGCCCCAGGGCCGGTGCCCCCGGTGCCGGGCGGTTTGCCTGGTAGCGCAGGACGGCGCTCTCGAAGCCATCCTGATACCCGAGGAACCCCTGCGACGCCTCGCCCCCGAGCAGGGGCAGGCTGGTGATAAGAAGGAAGACCATAGCGGCGCCGATGGTCGTTGGTCTCGACATCGATCGAGCCCTCGCTCTTGCCGCGTGCTGCCTCGCTTTTGCCGCGCTTCGCCCGCAGGCTGGCGCTTGGTTGCACGCCGAGATGGTCTTCACAAAGCCGTACTCGTGCCGTCCGGTCGGTACACGACCTGGGCGTGACTGCCGCCCAGCCGCTGCCCAGTGCCCGCCGCCGGGGCGACGCGGATCCGCTCCGCGGGGCCGTTAGCGCCCTCGGGCGCGACCAACAGGATCCAGCCCTCGGCCCAATCGGTGCTGCCCGAGCAGGTCTCGCCGTCGCGGCTGCTGCAGATGACGACGGGCTGGCCGCGGCGGATCGCCTCGGCGCGCGCCAGGGTCATGTCGGCCGTCAGCCGTTCGACGGTGCCGCTCACCTGGCGGTCGGAGGTGAGCCCCGTCATCGCCGGGATGGCGAGCGACAGCCCGACCAGCGCTACGCTGAGCGTGGTGAGGAGCTCCACTAGCGTGAGTCCGTGGGGACGGCGGCGCGTGCCGCCGGTCTTCGTCTGTTGCGTGCTGGGGTTCATTGCTGCTCTACCGGTTTTCGGCGAGCTCGCAGCCCATCGGGCGGCTACGGATGCGGCCGGTGCGCGAGGACTCGACTTGGGTGCCCATGCTGCGGCCCGGGCGATCGAGGCAGACCAGCAGCTCGAAGGCCTCGGAGTCGCCGCTCGATCCGCGCTCAGCGAAGCACTCGCCGGCCTGATTGGGCAGCCAATCCCGACCCTGGTCGGTCTGGCGGCCGGGTGCGGCCCCAGCCGCGACCCGGGCGGCCTTATCCAGTCCCTCGGGCGGGACTCGGCAGATCCACTCCTGCGCTTCGCGCACGGGCTCGGCCCCAGCGGCGAGGACGGCAGCCGTCCCGGCCGCGCCGCCGACCACGAGGGCCAGCGCCAGGCCGAGCCGGGAGGGCAGGCGAAATGGTTTGTTGCTGTTCATTCGGGTCACCGAATCCACCGGATCTCGAGCGCGTTCGGGTGGGTCCCGCGGGGACCCCGGCTGGGCCGCGGAATGGCCTCGGGAGTAGGGCCGTCGCAGTGGCGCAGGGGGCCGAGCGCTGTTGGGGAGAGTGTGCGTCCTCGCGTCCCGGGTGGCTGTGAGGGGTCTCACAGTTCGCTCAAGGCAACCCCAGCGTGTTAAATGCCAACCTGGTGTCCCGCCGTGAGGTGTCGCCATGCCACCGCCCAGCACCGCGCGCGCGATGCCCCCCGCCGCGCTCGTCGATCACTATCTGCCGGCCACCGGCAGCTACGACGAGATGCGCACCGCCACCGGCGAGGTGCGCCCGCACTGGCGCTATCTACTCGACGCCCTCCACGCCCTCGGCCCCGCCGGCATCGCCGAGCGCTGGCGCGAGGCGCGGCGCCTGATCCAGGACAACGGCGTCACCTACAACGTCTACGGCGATCCGCTGGGGGTCTCGCGCCCCTGGGAGCTGGATCTGCTCCCGGTCCTGATCCGCAGCGACGAGTGGGCCGAGCTCGAGCGCGGGCTGATGCAGCGCGCGGAGCTCTTGAACCTGATCTTGGTCGACCTCTACGGGCCGCGCGAGCTGATCCGCAAGGGGCTGCTCCCGCCCGAGCTGATCGACGGCTACCCCGGCTATCTGCTGCCCTGCTACGGCGTGCACGCGAGCGGCGCTCGTCCCCTGGTGCAATACGCGGCGGACCTCACGCGCGCCCCGGACGGGAGCTGGCGGGTGATCGGCGACCGCACCCAGAGCCCCTCGGGGGCGGGCTATGCACTGGAGAACCGGGTGGTGCTCTCGCGGGTGCTGCCGAGCCTGTTCCGCGACTCCCACGTGCACCGCCTGGCGAGCTTCTTCCGCTCCATGCGGCGGACGCTGACCCGGCTGGCCCCGGCGCGCGACGAGCACGCCCGGGTGGCGGTGCTGACGCCCGGGCCGAGCAACGAGGCCTACTTCGAGCACGCCTATCTCGCCAACTACCTCGGCTATACGCTGGTGCAGGGGGCCGATCTGTCGGTGCGCGACGGGGCGCTGTGGCTGCGCACCCTGGGTCGGCTGGAGCGCATCGACGCCGTGCTGCGGCGGGTCGACGACGCCTGGTGCGATCCGCTGGAGCTCAAGGAGCAATCGCTGCTCGGCGTGCCCGGCCTGGTCCAGGCGGAGCGCGCCGGCAACCTGGTGCTCGCCAACGCACTGGGCAGCGGGGTGCTGGAGCACCCGGGGCTGACCGCCTTCCTGCCGGGGCTGTGCCGCGCCCTGCTCGGGGAGGAGCTCCTGCTCGCCGGCATCCCCACCTGGTGGTGCGGCAACCCGGGCGATCGCGAGCGCGTGCTCGACGACCTCGCCCACCTGGTCATCAAGTCCGCCGGGGCGCCGGTCGCCGAGCGTTGTCTCTTTGGGGCGGACATGTCCCCCGCCGAGCGCGCCGCCCTCGCCGCGCGGATTCGCCGCGAGCCCCACCGCTATGTCGCCCAGGAGCGGATTACCCCGTCCACCTCGCCGGCCATCATCGGCGAGCGCATCGAGCCCCGCCCCACGGTGCTGCGCACCTTCCTGGTGGCCGAGGAGGACGGCTACACGGTGATGCCGGGGGGGCTCAGCCGGGTGGCCTGGGTCCCGGGCACGCCGATGGTCTCCAACCAGCTCGGCGGGCTGGGCAAGGACACCTGGGTGCTGGCCTCCGAGCCTGAGCGTCAGGAGAGCCTGCTGGCGAGCAACGAGCTCTTCGCGCCCGCAGTGGTGCGCGAGAGCGAGGTCTCCAGCCGGGTGGCGGACAACCTGTTCTGGATCGGCCGTTACGCCGAGCGTGCCGAGGGCCTGGTGCGTCTGCTGCGCATCACCATCTTCAAGCTCTCCGAGCGGGCGAGCTTCGTGCGCGGGCAGGACGCCGCCTGCTGCGCGCATTCGCTGCTCGCGGCGCTGACCCGGCAGACGCTGACCTTCCCCGGCTTCGTCGGCGAGGGGTCCGCCGCCCGCCTGCGCGACCCCGTCCCGGAGATGCTCAGCCTGATCTCCGACCCGCAGCGCCTGGGCGGCCTGCCGCAGACGCTCCAAGCCCTCGGCCAGGCCGCCTGGTCGGTGCGCGAGCGGCTCTCGACCGATACCTGGCGCGTAATCAGCGACATCGAGACACGCCTGCGCTCCCTGACCAAGAAGCCCCCCGAGGAGCTCGCGCGGGCGCTCGACGAGCTCGATCCGTTGATCACGTCCCTTGTCGCTTTCTCCGCCCTGACCCAGGAGAACATGACCCACAACGAGGGCTGGCACTTCCTGGAGGCCGGCCGGCGCCTGGAGCGCGGGGCCAACCTGGCGACCCTGCTGCGCTCGACCCTGACGGCGCTGGCCAGCGAGACCGAGGAGACCCTGGTGGTCGAGGCCGTGCTTGGGGTCACCGACAGCCTGATTACTTACCGCCGCCGCTACCAGGCCGGCACCCGCATCGGGGCCCTGCTCGATCTCGTCTTCCAGGACGAGACCAACCCCCGCTCGCTGGCCTATCAGCTCCTCAAGCTGGAGCGGCTGGTCACGCAGATGCCGCGCACCGAGCACCTGGGCGGGCGCACCCCGGCCCAGAAGCTGGTGCTGCGGGCCCTCACCGGGGTGCGCCTGGTGGAGATCGACCAGCTCGTGCAGCCCGATGCGGGGGGCAAGCGCACCGCCTTGGAAGGCGTCCTGGGGACGGTCAGCAAGGAGCTCGCGGCCATCTCCGATGCCCTGACCGCGCAGTATTTCCGCCACGAGGAGCAGCCCCACAGCCTGCTCAACCGGGTCGAGCGGGGTGCCTCTTGAGGTTCCGTGTCCATCACGTCACCCGCTACCGCTACGAGCAGCCGGTCTCGCTCTGCCACAGCGTTGCGCACTTGAAGCCGCGCGAGCAGCCCGGACAGCGGACGCGCTCGGCGCACATCCGCGTCGACCCCTGGCCCGCGGTCGCGCGCGAGCACCTGGACTTCTTCGGTAACCGGCAGAGCTATTTCTCGATCCAGCAGAGCCACAGGGCGCTGGAGGTCGCCGCCACCAGCGAGGTCGAGGTGACGCCCCGAGCGGTGCCCGACCTGAGCAGATCGCCGCCCTGGGAGCGGGTCATCGCAGAGCTGCGCGAGAGCCGCGAGCCGGAGGCGCTGGCGGCGCGGATCTTCACCCTGCCCTCGGCCTACGTCCCGCTGGACGCGGCCGCCGCGGATTACGCGCGGCCGAGCTTCGCCCCCGGGCGGCCGGTGCTGGAGGCGGTCTCGGAGCTGATGGGGCGGATCTACCGGGAGCTCGAGTACGACCCGCACTTCACCACCGTCGCCACGCCGCTGTCGGAGGTCCTGGCCCACCGCCGGGGGGTGTGCCAGGACTTCGCCCACCTCGCCCTCGCCGGTCTGCGCGGACTGGGGCTGCCGGCCCGCTACGTGAGCGGCTACCTGGAGACGCTGCCGCCGCCGGGGCAGCCCAAGCTCCAGGGGTCGGACGCCTCCCACGCCTGGTTCGCCGTCTTCCTGCCCAGGGTCGGCTGGATCGACTTCGATCCCACCAACGACCAGGTCCCCGGCGAGCAGCACATCACCACCGCCGTGGGGCGGGATTTTCAGGATGTCACCCCGCTGCGCGGCGTGTTCTACGGCGGCGGCGAGCACGATCTGGAGGTGGCGGTCGACGTCGACCGCATCGAGCCGGAGCCGGTGGGTGGGTAGCGGGTGGGGATCGTGAGTAGCGGTTAGTGGTTAGCGGTTAGCGGTTAGCGAGTGGCGCTAGCGGGAGTCCTCCAGGACCATACGCTCGATCTCGGCCAGGGTGACGTGGCGGCCATCGAGGGTGGTGAACTGGCGGTCCCCGATGTCCTGGCGGCGCGCCTGGAAGCTGGTCACCTCGCCGGTGTTGGCGTTGATCACGCGCACGTTGACCAGCCCCCGGCCGGACTCCCAGTCGAGGTAGAGCCACAGCAGGCTGCCCGAGACCATCACGGCCACCAGGCCGACCGCCAGTGCGCGCACCAGCGCGGGCGGCAGGAGCGGGCGCGCCTGCGCCGCCGGGGGGGCGGGCCTGCGGCGCTGAAGGCGCAGACGGATCACCAGCCAGGCGCCGAGGATCACGGCCAGGGTGAGTAGGATCTTGCCGAGCATCGCCGGCAACGGTAACACGCCCCGGCGGCGGCGCCCATGCGGGCCGCCGCGGTTGCGGGCGCCGGGTGGCTCGCCTACCATGCCGGCGCGATGCCAATTAGCCCCAGAACACCAAGCCCCGCGCTCGCGCGTCTCCTCGTGGCGA
>JALOTB010000167.1 GCA_025458165.1 Chromatiaceae bacterium
TTGCCCACCGCGTCGGTCGTTCGTCGCAAGCGACGCCCGCCGCCGTGGACAAGTCTCCGAGGCGCCTCACACACAGAAATCCTGACGCCCCCCGCGGAACAACATCTCCCGTCGACTCACCGATGTCGTCGTGTCGATCGTTGGTCGAGAAATCGACATGTTCTGGCATCATGTCGATCCGACAAACATGCCCCCGAGATAGGTTGATCCAGGGGCTCCTCATCGACATATGGCCTTCGACCCAGCCAAGCCCTACAACGAGCTACCGATTCTTCCGCCGGTTGTGGACGTTGAGTCGCGGGCGGTTCTGAAGGTGTGCATTGCAGCCCGCGCTGCCGTCGCGGAACTGAAGGCCGCGGGCCAACTGATACCGAACCAGGGGGTGTTGATCAACTCGATCCCACTGCTCGAAGCCCAGGCCAGCGCGCTACCGGACCGCACTGTGGGAGGGCTACCAGGCGCTGAAGACGCGCCCCCTGTCGACGAACACGGCCGTACAAATCTGCCGCGCGATCAAGGGTGTCGACATGGACATCCGAAGGACGCCCGGCACCACGCTCAGCAACGACAAAACCCGGCAAGTCATCTACACCCCGCCCGAGGGTGAAGGTCTGCTGCGCGAGAAGCTGGCGAACTGGGAGCAGTGGATGCACGGGACCCTGCCGGGCACCGCGGAGATCGACCCGCTGGTGCGCATGGCGGCAGGGCACTATCAGTTCGAGGCCATCCATCCGTTCACCGACGGCAACGGCCGGACGGGGCGGGTCATCAACCTGCTCTACCTGGTCGAGCAGGGGTTGCTCGACATCCCCGTGCTCTACCTGAGCCGACACATCCTGCGCAACAAGGCCGACTACTACAGCGGCCTGCAATCGGTCACCGAGACCGGGTCCTGGGAGCCCTGGCTGCTCTACATGATCAACGGCGTGACGGAGACGGCGCGCTGGACGATGAACAAGATCGTGGCGGTCCGCGGCCTGCTCGAGGAGACCGCCGAGCGGATGCGGTGCGACGCCAGCACCATCTACTCGCGCGAACTGGCAGAGCTGGTGTTCGTGCGGCCTTACTGCCGGATCACCCATGTCGTGGAGGAAGGCCTCGCCAAGCGCCAGACCGCGAGCGTCTATCTGAAGCAGCTGGCCGCCATCGGCATCCTTCGCGAGCACAAGATCGGGCGCGAGAAGGTCTTCCTCAACCCCGCGTTCATTGATCTGTTGAAGCGGGACTGAGCGAGCACGGGTCCATTGGGCGGATGACAGCAGGTCAAGGCATGTCCTCAACCCCTGGCCCGGACGCGCTGAATGCGCTGCGCGCGGAGAACGCCCGACTGATCGGTCTTCTGGAAGCGCATGGGATCCCATGGCGCAGATCGCCCGCGGCGTCAGTTGAGCAAGTGCCATCGCGGCTGTCGACCGACGAGAAGGTGCGGCTGTTTGGCCAGCTGTTCCGGGGGCGTACTGACGTCTACCCGATCCGCTGGGAAGCGAAAACATCGGGCAAGAGTGGCTACTCCCCCGCCTGCGCCAACGAATGGCGCCCTGGTGTCTGCGAGAAGCCTCGCATCAAGTGCGGAGACTGCGGGCATCGAGACCTGCTCCCTTTGTCTGACGCCGTTCTGTTCAAGCACCTTGCAGGTGAACACACCATCGGCACCTATCCGCTGCTCACCGATGACACCTGCCACTTCTTGGCGGTGGACTTCGACGAAGCGGAGTGGCGGGACGACGCGATCGCCTTCGCTCGGACGGCCAAGGAAGTGGGTGTGCCTGTGGCGCTGGAGGTTTCGCGGTCAGGAAACGGTGCCCATGCGTGGATCTTCTTCGACCGCCGTGTGTCTGCCCGCGACGCCCGTCGGTTGGGAACCGCACTCATCAGCCGCACTTGTGCCCGCAGTCGTCAGTTGAAGTTGGCCTCGTACGACCGCCTGTTCCCCAACCAGAACACGATGCCCAAAGGCGGGTTCGGCAACTTGATCGCCCTGCCTTTGCAGAAGGCGGCTCGTGAGCGGGACTGCAGCGTCTTTGTGGACGAGCATCTGCATCCTTACCCGGACCAGTGGGCTTTCTTGGCTGCGCATCCGCGAATGAGCGCCACGGATCTCGAGCCAACGATCCTGCAGGCGACTGATGGTGCCCACCCTCTGGACGTGACCTTCGTGGAGGAGGAGGACCTCCACGACCCATGGAGGCGTCCCGATACGAAGGCTTCCAAGATTGCCGGCCCGATGCCAAGCGTGCTGACCGTCACGCTGTCAAATCTCGTGTACCTGGAGAAGGAGCGCCTGCCCCAAGCACTGGCCAACCGCCTCATCCGGCTGGCCGCCTTCCAGAATCCCGAGTTCCACAAGGCGCAGGCAATGCGCATGCCTGTGTGGGACAAGCCTCGAGTTATCGGCTGCGCCCAGAACTTTCCCCGCCACATCGCGTTGCCTCGCGGGTGCCATCAAGCGGTCGTCGACCTTTTGCGGGACAACGATGTCGAGGTGCTGACCCAGGATGAGCGTGTACACGGCACGCCGCTCGGTATCCAGTTCCGGGGTGACCTGCGCGACGATCAGCACGCCGCCGTGACCGCCATGCTTGCCCATGACACCGGCGTCTTGTGTGCTCCGACAGCGTTCGGCAAGACTGTCGTAGCCGCGGCCATCATCGCAAGACGCGGCGTGAACACGTTGATCCTCGTGCACAGGACGGAGTTGATGCGCCAGTGGCAGGAGCGACTCCAGGCCTTCCTTGGTGCCGACCGGGACATGGTCGGCGTGATCGGCGGAGGAAGATCGCGACCCACAGGCCGGATCGACATCGCCGTGATGCAGACACTCTCCCGCCGTGGAGAGGTTGATCCGACTGTCGAGAACTACGGCCAGGTGATCGTCGACGAGTGCCACCACGTCGGAGCGGTCTCGTTCGATGCCATTCTTCGCAGGGCCAAGGCCCGATACGTGCTCGGCCTTACAGCCACCCCGATACGGCGGGACGGTCAGCAGCCCATCATCTTCATGCAGTGCGGCCCGACTCGTCACGTCGTGGCGCGCGCAGAGGGAATGCCGAGCGATCTCCAGGTCCTCCCGCGCCTTCGTGCCCGGCCTATCGCCGTCGCGGCGGAGTCTGGCATTCAAGAGGTGTTCCGACGACTGGCCCTGGATATGCCCCGGACCGCGGCCATCGCCGAAGAGGTGGTGGGCGCGTTCAGCCGCGGTCGCAAGATTCTTGTTCTGACCGAGCGGACTGAGCACCTCGAAGCCTTGGCGGCAGCGTTGGAGGCCAGCGTCTCACCGATATTCGTGCTGCATGGACGAATGTCAGCGAAGCAGCGACACGCTTTGACGAAGCAGCTCGAAAACCTGGCGCCGGACGCTCCCAGGGTGCTTCTGGCGACGGGCAAGCTGATCGGCGAGGGCTTCGACCACCCGCCGTTGGACACACTGGTGCTCGCGATGCCGATCTCATGGCGAGGCAGCCTGCAGCAGTACGCCGGCAGGCTCCATCGGGAGCACGCCGGCAAGACAGACATCCAGATCATCGACTTCGTGGACACGGGACATCCGGCTCTCGTCCGCATGTGGCAAAAACGGCAGCAGGGCTACCGGGCGATGGGATACCGGCTGAGCTCGAGCGCCGAGGACGGGTCGACCCCGCAGCTACAGATTGACTAGCAATCGCGTTTGCCAGGGCTCCGCTGGGGTGCGCACGGCGCAGCGAGCAGCGCTACGATGACCTGAGCAGCAACTTTGGCGCGCCGGTAGGCCAGTCGCATCAACTCGTGCGCATTGGCGAACAGCTCCGTGGCGCTGCCATCGCTAAGTGCTTGTCGCACCACGCGCACCAGAGCAATTACTCTGGCGCCCTGCCATCGCGCGGTCATTCTGCCCATGTCGGGCAAGAAGTCGAGGTCTTCTACCCTTGGCATCCGCTGTACGGACGGCGCGTACGGTGCCAGTACCGCGAGCGCCGGGCCACCGGTGAGCTCGTCCACGTCGAGGTGACGCCGGGCATCGTCATCGTCGTGGCTGGCTGGATGCTGGACGCGGCCGTGTGTGCGAACTTGAGTTTGGGCACGCCCCGAGTGTCCATCGAAGCACTTGCGGGCCTGCATCGCGTACTGCTGGCCCACGGGCATCGGCGAAGCTCTCCAGGTGTTCAGCACACCGATGGAGACACTTCCCATGACGACGACCACGAGATCGAAGCCAGCGCGGCCGCTGTTGCCGCCACCGCCGCCGTCACCCAGGCAGTTGAGCATCGCATTCGAGACGCCGGCGTTGCAGGGCCTGGCGACCGATCAGCGATCCGCGGCGATCGAAGCCCTGGCGGTGGTGCTGCTGCAGGCCGCAGGCGTCCAGTGGTCGGAGGATGACGATGTCGAGCGCTGATCTGCTGCCGGCCTCCATCCTGTGCCCGGCGTCAACTATCCTGAGCTGTCAGCGACAACTATCGTGAGCGGTGCGGTCGGGCGTTGATCATTGGGTTGGGGTTGCGCTGCGTTGCCGGCGA
>JALOTB010000085.1 GCA_025458165.1 Chromatiaceae bacterium
CACCGAACATAGATACACGGGCGTTCTCGGCGCTCGGCTGAAACCCGTGCGCTGCGCGGCTTCCCACCAGGCGTGTTACTCGGAAGTGTCAAAGTCGGGACAGAGCGACCACCCGGAGGTTCAATCACCATGCAGCATCCCTTCGCATTCGGTTTTCTCGCGACCGCACTCCTCGCCAGCTCCACCGCGATCGCCGAGCAGGCCCCCGCCGCTGGCGCCGCCGCGGCGGAGACCAAGCCCGCCGCGGAGCAGTCCCGCTACGGCAAGCAGAAGGTCGTCTACCACATCAACGCCGACGACCCCAAGGCTCAGACGGCCGGTATGGCGAACATCCAAAACCATATCAGCGCGGTCGGGGCGGAGAACCTCGAGCTGCGCGTCGTCATGCACGGCGACGGACTCTCCCTGCTGCTCTACCCAGATGCCCTGGCCAGCACCAAGATGAAAGCGGCCAATGCTACAGACGAGATGCAGGCCCGCATCACCAACCTGAAACAGCAAGGGGTCAAGTTCGACATCTGCGCCAACACCCTCAAGAACCGTCAGGTGAAGCTCGAAGATCTCTATGACGCGAGCGAGGCCGATCTCGTCCCGAGCGGCGTCGCCGAGCTCTCGCGGCTGCAGGCCATGGGCTACACCTACGTGAAGCCGTAGGCCGCTTGCGGGCCCTCATCGGCCCGAGGTTCTGCCGTCCAATCCTCGCCGGAGGTCGCCCATCCAAGGCCCCTCCGGCGCATTCAATAACGCGATCCCGTGGGAGCGGCTTGCAGCCGCGACTGCGGCGCCGTGGGTCCGCCCCAACGCCGGATTCACCAGCACGGCGGGCTCCCTGCTCGCTCCCAACGCATCGCTTCCCGTGGCGCTCGGCCAACGAGAAACGGTGCAAGCGGCTGCACTCCGGTCCGTTGGCAGGGATAACCGATCCGTCTAGACTCCCGCGCAACGGTCCCGATACGGCCGGCCGTCGCGCACACACGTCCTCGCCTTGCCAGCCCTAGCCATCCGGTCATGCCGCCCACCCTCGCCGACCAGGTGACCATCTCCTCCGAAGTCCTGTTCCAGCAGGTCGCCAGCGAGTCCGTGCTGCTCGATCTCGCGAGCGAGACCTACTTCGGCCTCGACGAGGTCGGCACCCGCATCTGGCAGCTCCTGCAAGAGCACAGCCGCCTGCGTACCGTCTACGAGACCATGCTCGACGAATACGACGTCGAGCCCGCCCAGCTTGAGCAAGACCTGCTCAAGCTGATTGGCGAGCTCGCCGACGCCGGGCTGGTGATCTACGGTCAGCGTTATGCCGCGGCCGAGGCTTCACCGAGCTGACGATACCGTAATCCCCCGAGCTATCTGCTTTGAGAGACTGCACCGTGGCTTCCGAACGCCTTAGCCGCATCACAATCGAGCCGGGTAAGTGCGGGGGGCAGCCCTGCATACGCGGTCAGCGGATTCGGGTAACCGATGTCTTGGAGCTGATGAGCGCTGGTGCATCCTTCGATGAGATCCTAGAGGATTACCCATTCCTGGAGAGGGAGGATCTGCTCGCCGTGCTGGAGTATGCCGCGCGCCAGACAGATCATATCGTCCTGCGCGCTTCGTGAGGTTTCTCGTCGATAACCAACTACCGACCGCCCTCGCGTGTTGGCTGTCGGAGCGTGGATTGGATGCCAGCCATGTTCGCGATCTCGGGCTGGACGAGGCCAGTGACGAGCAGATTTAGGAGTACGCAATCACTCATGGGTTGGTATTAATCAGCAAGGACGAGGATTTCCTGCACCTTGCGACTCGTCCGGGACCCGTTGTCCCGCTGGTCTGGGTACGGTTGGGTAACTGTCGCAAACAAGTGTTGTTGGCGACTTTCGACGCCTTGCTGGTCGATCTGCTCACGGCGTTGACAGAGGGCCGGCGGGTCGTCGAGCTACGCTGAGCGTTGTAAACATGCATTCGTTCTCGAATCAGACCGCGGCGACAAGTCCCGCGCCGGCATCGGCAGGGCGGATTGGCGCGACCCACCCCCGTCGCTCGGTGAGTACCCGAGCTCGCGAATGTCGCGAGGTGGCTGCCCTATTGCAGGTCGCGCCGATCGCATTAACATCACGGGCTAATCGCTCACGGCTCGATGCTCCCCACTCGGATTCCGTGCCGCCGTCCCTCGCCGATCCGGGGGCCATTGAGGCGTACTCGGGGCTCGACGACCGCCGCATCCGAATCGGCCCACTACTGCCCGCCGACGCGGGCCTGGTGATCTACGGTCAACGCTATGCCGCGGCGACTTGAAAAGCTCCTTGCCCTGGCGCCCTCAGAGCGCTTGCTGCTGGTGCGGCTGATGCTGCTACTTCCAGCCATCGGTGCCGCCCTGCACCTGATCGGATTCAAGCGCACCCGCGACGCCCTTGCGCTTCTCGCGGCGGGTCGGAAGGCACAGCCCGCAGCCGATTCCCCGGCGGAGACCGAACAAGCCCAGCGCCTCGCCCGCCTGGTCAGCATCTCTGCGAACCACGGCCCCTACCGCGCAACCTGTCTTCGCCAATCACTCGCACTCTGGTGGCTCCTGCGCCGGCGCGGCATCGCGGCCGAGTTGCGCCTCGGCGTCCGGAAGGACCAGGGCGAGTTGCTGGCGCATGCGTGGGTCGAGCACGAGGGCCAGGCGCTGAACGATGCCCAAGGCGTGACCAAGAGCTACGCTGCCTTTTCGCCGGCCATCCCGACCGAGGCGGTCTGCCGGCAATGAGCGGCATCTTCGGGATCTTCAACCAGGACGGCGCGCCGACGACCGAGCATGAGCTCCGCGACATGGCGTCGCTCTTGACCCGTCGCGGACCGGACGGCACGGGCATCTGGCATTCGGGCTGCGCCGGCCTCGGGCACACGCTGCTTGCTACGACCCCGGAGCTGGTGTTCGAGCGTCAGCCCCTGCGAGATCCCGAAACCGGCTGCGTTATCACGGCTGATGTGCGACTGGACAACCGGGACGAGCTGCTCGCCGCCTTGGGTCTGACCGACCGGGCCGCCATCACCGGCGATGCCGGTCTGATCCTCGCGGGCTATCTGACCTGGGGCGAAGACTGTCCTGTGCGCTGCCTGGGCGACTTCGCCTTCGCCATCTGGGACCCGCGAAGGCGCAGGCTGTTCTGCGCCCGCGACCAGTTCGGCATGCGGCCCTTCTACTATCACCACACGCCAGGGCGCTTCCTCGTCTTTGCAACCGAGCCAAAGGCCATCCTGGTGCTGCCACAGACGCCCTATCGCATCAACGAGGGGCGGATTGCCGATTTCCTGGTTTCGCAGCTCGAAGGTATCGATAAGACCAGCACCTTCTTCGAGGAGGTATACCGCCTGCCGCCGGCCCACACCATGACCGTGACGCGGGACCGTATGACGCAACGCCGTTACTGGACCCTGGAGCCCGGCCCAGAGCTGCGTCTGCCCTCGAATGAGGCCTATGCGGAGGCGTTCTTGGATGTCTTCCGCGAGGCCGTGCGCTGCCGACTGCGTAGCGCCGGGCCTGTGGGATCGATGCTGAGCGGCGGCATGGACTCCGGCTCCATCGTCGCCGTGGCGCGGGAGATTCTGGCCGAGGAAGGGCGCGGCCCCCTCCCGACCTTCTCCGCTGTGGGGCCGGATCCCGAGATCTGCGTCGAGACCCGCACCATCCACGCAGCCCTGACTATGGACGGGCTGGCCTCCCACTTGATTCGCTACGACCGCCTCGACGCTCTCATGCCGGATCTGGAGGCGCTGACCTGGAGCCTGGACGAGCCCTTCGACTACAGTATGACTCTACCGCGAGCCGTGTATCTTTCGGCGCACCGAACGGGCCTGAAGGTTCTGTTGGACGGTGGGGGCGGGGATCTGGCACTCGATGCGGGCAGCTATATCGCGCGCCTGATCCGCCGAGGGAGATGGTGGAGGGCGTACTGCGAGGCTGTCGGACAGATACGTTTTTGGGGTAAGGTTTATCCTGCATGGCGCGAGATGTACCGCGCCGCGCGCTCCGCCCTTGCGATACCTCCGGTACGCGGGTTGCACCGGCGATTGCTCGGATCGCGCCGCCTCCGGCAGCAGGTGTGGCATAACATCCGCGAGTCCCTGATCCACCCGGATTTCGCCGCCCGCCTCCGTCTGGCGGAACGGCTCAAGACCCTGAATGCTCATGGCTTGGGTGGCGGGTCGGTTTCGTATCGAGAAGAACTGGCGCGATCCATCGACCATCCCTACCTCACCGTTGGGCGCGAGCGCTACGATCGCGTCGCGTCTGCCGTGGCGGTCGAACCGCGCGACCCGTTTCTGGACCGGCGTGTCGTCGCATTCTGTGTCTCTCTGCCCGGTGAGCAGAAGCTCGACGGCGGCTGGCCCAAGATCGTCCTGCGCCGTGCCATGGCGGGTCGGCTGCCCGATCTCGTGCGCTGGCGTACCGGCAAGGAGCACTTGGGCTGGACTTTCACCAGCACCCTGATCGCCATGACGAATCGGGGCGTGCCACCGCGCGCGAAAATAAACAGGGCGTCGCTTGCGCCGTATTTGAACGACGAGACGCTATTCGACGGTCGAACCAATCTTGAGAATGCTGAACCTACCGAGCGTCAGAGATTCTATGAATTAGAACACCTGGGCGCATGGTTGGACCGCCATCGGGGGCGTCCACAGGGTACAGGGTCTGTTTCGATTCGACGCGCCCTCTTGTCTTGTCAACTTGTCAACTTGTCAACGAGGAGAACCTTCATGAAAAACCAGCTCGAAGATCAGAAACACCATACGCAACCGTCTACGGCACGCATTTACCGCACACCACACCTTGTTGGCTATGGAGCAATTCGACAGCTCACTCAGGGGGGGGGGAGCAACACGGGTGAGAACCTTAAAGCTAATCCAGGCTCCGACGCATATATGAGAAAACTCTGATCGGGACTGCGCCTCTGTATAAGGATCCGGGCTGATGAGGTTCTGGGATATCTCGATCGACGCTCTCAACTAAAAGAAATGCCGGTATTGTCAGTTCGCTCTTCGGGTGAAATTGCGCAGTCAGTGGCTGGCGTCCCAGATTCTGGATTTCGGCCGCATATTTAGAATCAACGTTGTGTCCTAATGGGGAAGGCCACTGGCTATCGTATCATCAGCTATGGCGAGATGGTCACCGACCGCCCGCGGATAGATGCCTATGCACGCGCGCTGCAGCAGGCTATTGGCACAGGCACTGTGGTGATCGACATCGGCGCAGGTACCGGGATTTTCTCCTTGCTGGCCTGTCAGTATGGAGCGACTCAAACCCATGCCGTGGAGCCGGACGAGGCCATCGAGGTGGCGCGTACCATGTCGGGCGCTAACGGATGCGGGGACCGCGTCGAGTTTCATCAGACTCTTTCCACCAAGCTGACGTTGTCGCGCCCAGCCGACGTGATCGTATCCGACCTGCGCGGTGTCCTGCCGCTCTTTCAGCACCACATCGGGGCCATCGCCGACGCGCGGCGACGCCTGCTGGCCCCCGGCGGCGTCTTGATCCCCGCCCGCGACCGGCTGTGGGTGGCGCTGATCGAAGCCCCCAAGCTCTACCGCCCTTACGCCGAACCCTGGCTCCGGAACGATTACGGCTTGGACCTGAGTGCCGGCCAGCCGCTGGTCGTCAATACCTGGCGCAAGGTCAACGCCAAGGCCGAGGAACTGCTGGTCCCACCCCAACACTGGGCCACCCTGGACTATTACTCCATCGAGCAACCGGACGTGGCAGGCGAGCTGACTTGGACGGCCGAACGTACCGGCACGGCACACGGGCTGGCCGTCTGGTTCGATGCGGAGCTGGCCGAGGGCATCGGCTTTTCCAATGCCCCCGGCGAGCCGGAGCTCATCTACGGCCAGGCCTTCTTCCCGCTGCAGGAGCCGGTCGCGTTGTCGGAAGGCGATCAGGTGTCGGTGATGCTAAGGGCCGACCTGGTCGACGACGACTATGTGTGGCGATGGGATACGCGGGTGACGGCGGCGGGCGATCCGAGCCATGTCAAGGCGAAGTTCCGCCAGTCCACCTTCTACGGGGCACCTATCTCGCTGGAGAAGCTCAAGCGCAGAGGGGACAGTTTCGTCCCTCAACCCGTTGAGGCGGCGGAGATCGACCGCTTCGTGTTGTCCTTGGTCGACGGACGCACATCCCTCGGTGAGATCGCCAGTCGGTTGGTTGGGCGCTATCCTCAACGCTTCGCGAGGCAGCAAGAAGCCCTCACTCACGTTGCCGATCTGATCGAACGATACGCTGGGCGATGATCGAGGACTCGGAGCCGCAACCCCCGGGGAAGGCGGACATCTTCGGCGGCCGGTCCCCCAAGTTCAGATTGTGGTTTGACCCATGAACGAGCCAGCACTCGATAAGCACTTCGCTGCTAGTGACTACCTATCGTGGGAGGAGCAACAGCCCGACAAGCACGAGTACGTGCGCGGCGAGGTCTTCGCCATGGTGGGTGCGCGGCGGGAGCACGTGGTGGTGGCTCTGAACTTGGTCACCGCGTTCAAGCAACGGCTGCGCGGCGGCCCCTGTCAGGCCTATGTCTCGGACCTGAAGCTGCGGGTCGAGGCCGCGGATGCTTTCTTCTATCCGAACGTGATGGTCTCCTGCGATCCGCGGGACCACGCGGCGGGCCAGTTCGTCGAGCACCCCAGCTTGATCGTGGAGGTCCTGTCGGAGTCGACCGAGGCCTTCGACCGCGGGGAGAAATTCGCGGCCTATCGCACCTTGCCGTCGCTTCGGGAGTACGTGCTGGTGGACATCCCGTCGCGCCGGGTGGAGGGCTTCCGGCGGACGGCGGATAGCGACTGGCTGTTTCACGACCATCGCCCCGAGGACGGCGACTGCCGGTTCGCGTCGATCGGGGTATCCGTGCCCTTCGACGAGATCTTCGAGAACGTCGCCGTGGACGAAGCCGGGCGGGATCTCGAGGCCTCGTGATCGAGCTTCAGATGGCGGCGGCGCGCCCACAGCCCCCCGCGCACGTCCGGCCCTTCCACACCTGGTCCTTCCCCGACGGCACCCTTTGGACCGAGTTCTATCGGCTCGAGGGCGGCTACCGGCTGCGCTTCCCCGATCTGGCCGACTTTGAGGTCTCGGCCGATGGGCGGCTAGTGACCTGCCTGCCCGCGCCGGGTATCTCGGAAGCGACATCGCAGCACCTCTATCTCAACCAGATCCTGCCGCTCGTCCTGAGCAAACAGGGCAAGCTGGTGTTTCACGCCGCCGCCGTGGAGGTCGGGGATGGCGCCATTGCGTTCGTCGCCGAGTCGGGACGCGGGAAGTCGACGCTGGCGGCGAGCTTTGCGGTCAGCGGTCACCGGTTCCTGACCGATGACGGGCTGGTGGTGGAAAGCGGGGCCGATGGCTTCGAGATCCTGCCCAGTCATCCTTCGATCCGGCTGTGGGAGGACAGCGAGGCGGCGCTGATCCCGCCGGCCGCCGGGCGTGCCCCGCCGGTGAGCTACACGTCCAAGGCGCGCCTCCTCGCGGGTGATGACTTGGTCTTCTGCGACGCGCCCCGCGCGCTCCGGCGGGTCTATTTCCTCGGCGACGGCAGCGCTGGAGAGCTGGCCATCCAGCCTCTGAGCGCGGCCCAGGCCCTGGTGGAGTGGGTGAAGCACTCCTTCCTGCTCGACATCGAGGAGCGGCCCAGGCTCGCCTCCCACTTCGACCAGGTCGCCGGCCTAGCGAACCGGCCGATCCACTTCCGCCTGGACTACCCGAGGCGGTTCGGTGACCTGCCGCGCATGCGTCAGGCCATCATCGAACATGTCCAGTGTGAGGGCGAACAGCCATGAGGCTATCGGACCGGGCGAGCATCCCGCCCCAGGTGATGACACGCACGGTGGGGGACGAGGTGGTGATCCTGGATCTCGCCACCGGCACTTACTTCGGCCTCGATCCCGTCGGGGCGCGCATCTGGGAGCTGATGGGCGAGGGCAAGACGCTCGCCGAGATCTGTGACCAGATGCTCGCCGAGTACGAGGTGTCGCGCGAGGAGCTGGAGCACGATGTCCTGCGGCTGGCCGAGGAGCTGGAGCAACAGGGGCTGATCGCGGCGAGCGCCGATCCATCGTTTGGTTAGCGCTCCCCAGCCGACATGCGGGGCGGAGCTGCGCCTCCGGTGACCTGGCGCCTTGCGCCTGACTCCCTGGGCAATTACCTTCGCTGAGAACTAAGAAATCCGGGGCACCGTCATGGCCACCGTGGTGCAGCGGGTCGACCGCTTGGAGGACGTGCTCGAGGCCTTCGTGACCAACGTCGGCATCGAGTTCAACAAGCTCTACAACTCGCAGATGCGCACCGAGGCGAAGCGGCGTGCGTTCAGGGCCGAGCTCCGCGAGCATAATCGTGAGATGAACCGCAAGTGGGGCGACATGGCGAGCAAGCTCGGAACCATGGTCGAGGACCTGGTCATTCCGAGCCTCCCGCGCATCGTCGAGCAGCGGTTCGGCGGCCCAGTGCTGGACCTGATGCCGGGACGCCAACGCCGTCTGGCCGACGGACGCGTGAAAGAATTCGATTGCGTGGCGGTCACCGCCGACCTCGCCGTCCTGACTAGCACGAAGGCCAGCCTCCATAGCGCCGATATCGACCGTTTTGTGGAGGACATCGCCGTTTTCCGCGAGTTTTTCCCCAAGTATGCCGATCGGCCTCTGATCGGCGTGCTCGCGAGCCTGGCGGTCGAAGACGGCGTGCTGAGCTACGCCGAGCGACAGGGCTTTCTGGTGCTCGCGATCGGCGACCAGCTCATGGAGGTGAAAAACCGGCCCGGCTTCGAGCCGAAGCGCTGGTAGGTGGCTGGGCCGGCCAGCCGTATGAAGAGGACTACCGGCGGGAACGTCCCGTAGGTCCGGACGACAGCCGATCCGCCCAGGACGCGCCGTCCAATAACGAACCAATCAGAACGAAAAGGGGGTGAGATGACCGAGCGTTTCGAGGTCGTGTTTCAGGGGGCTCTGCGGCCGGGTGCCCGCGCGGATGATGCGGTCGCGGCCCTGATGCGCCGCTTCGGGATGACGGAGGAGCGCGCCCGCGCGCTGGTCGGCGAGGTCCGTCGGCGGGTGGTCAAGAAGGACCTGGATCGGGACCAGGCGGAGCGCTACCGGGCGGCGCTGGAGGAGGCCGGGCTGCTGGTGTCGGTCGAGCCCATGGCGTCCCAATCCCCGGCCGTGGTGCCGGCGGCCGTTCCCGGGCCGAGCGCCGCTGACCCCTGGACCGGCACTGCGCCGCTCGGCGGCGCCGAGGCGGTGCTCTCGGGCGCCGATCCGACCCCTTCCGGCGTCGGGATTGGCCGCGGCGCCGGCTGGATCGGACGGGGCTTCCACTACTTCGCGGCGAGTCCGCTGGGGTGGATTTTGGCAACCCTGGTGTTCTTCGTCCTCGCTGTACTGACGAGCCTGGTACCCATCATCGGCGGGCTGGTGCTGAGCCTCTTCTGGCCGGTGTTCGTCGCGGGCTTCATGCTCGGCGCGCGGGATCAGGACCGCGGCGAGCCCTTCCGTGTTGGGCACTTGTTTGCGGGGTTCTCCAGCAACGCTGGTCAGCTCGTGATTCTAGGGCTTCTGTATCTGCTCGGCACCCTTCTCATCGCGATCCTAGTCCTGGCCGGCGTGTTTGCGACGATGGGGCCGATGTGGGCGGGCATGAGCCCGGAGGCCATGATGCTTGAAGGCCCGATGGAGATGCCGCCGTCGGTGCTGATCTGGGTGCTGGTCGGCGCGCTGCTCTACCTGCCGCTCGCACTGATGATCCTGCTTGCCCCGGCGCTGGTCGCGATCGACGGCCTGCGCGCCTGGCCGGCGATGAAGCGGAGCCTGAGCGGCTGCCTCGCGAACCTCCTGCCGTTCTTCCTCTTTGGGCTGCTCGCGATCCCGCTGCTGCTGATCGGCATGATCCCGCTTGGCCTCGGTCTCCTGGTCGTCTGGCCTGCCCTCACCGCCGGCTTCTACGCCGCCTACCGGGAGATCTATCACGGCGATCTGGGGTGAGGCCGCGGTCGTTCCGATCGTCCGGCTCCCTCGCTGACTTGCCCATAAGTCCTGAGGCTGTCCGTTGCGCTGCGACGTGCATGGCGTGCTGCGCCCGGCCGGCGTACGCGCGCAACCAAACCGAACGCACGGTTTCTGGAGCTCGCCATGAAGCCGGAGCAGGACCATGGTCCGCAAGTGCCCGATTGCAGGGCGATCGGGGTGGGGTCGTCGGCTACCTCGCTCGGCAGGGGCTCGAGTCGAGCCCCGAGGCGGTTGCCTTGGCCTTCGACGCTGAAGGCTGCAAACGTCTGCCATTTACTTGGCCAGACCGACCGGGACGCGTGGGACCAGCCTTGCGCGCTTGCTTCCGAGCGATGGATCTGGTCTGGTCGATGATCCGCAAGGTCTACGGGCGCTGGATACCGGACGTCGACCCCGCCGCCGGGGCGCGCATCACCGCCCTGCTGGCCGGTGACCGTTGTGACCATCCTGTGACCAAACCGAGCCCAAACGAGACCAACCCAGACCGGGAGGCGGGCACCGGGAAATCGCCCCAACCCACTGTTTCCAGTGGGTCTGAGCTGGTCCTGGGAGGTTTGGGAGGAAGCCGGAAAACGGCAGAAATGGTGGAGGCGGCGGGAATCGAACCCGCGTCCGCAAGTCCTCCGCCCTTGGTACTACATGCTTAGCCGGTCAATTATTTTTAACCTTCCGCCGCCCGGCAGGCAGGGCGATCGGTCGGCGATTCCGTTAGGTTTTAGCGGATCAGGCCCGGACGTCCGTCACCGCGATCCCGTGTGATGTTACCCCTGGAACCCGCCCCCCACAGGCAAGTGGCGGTCAGAGGCCGGCCGGGTTAAGCGGCCAGAGCGTAGTTGTCGTCGTTGGCAACTATAGGTTTGCGGATGGATTAACGAGGTCTCCCGCACCTCGGCATGCACCTCAGGTTTCGCAACCCACGTCGAGACCAGGTCGCCCCCTAAGCTGAACGATAAGAGAGTGTAGGCGCGCGAAAGTTCCGCGGCAAGGACTTGCGCGACTGGGACTTGCGCGACTGGGGTGGGTGGGCCGCGCACGGCGACCGCCGGACTCGCCAGGACGCCGTTCTCTGGTAGCGGGCGAATCTCGCCCATACTTAGTCGACTTCGACGCGGGCCGGGCGAGCGATGTGATCGCGGTCCCGTCAGGGGCAACCGCTTACGGCGGTTGAGGTTCGCCGCTGACGCCGGCGGATCCGGGGACTTCCGTACTCTACGGCAGCCCACCGGTGCGTCTGGCTGAGCGCGCATCCCGCGACCACTAAGGTAAGGACCCATGAGCGATACCAAGTTCGACCTCCCTTTCAAGAACCCCACCATCCCCGAAGTTCTCGCGCCCGAGACCCCGATCCACTTCCGCTGCTACAAGGGCATCTCCTGCTTCAATGCCTGCTGCAAGCAGGCCGATGTGACCCTTGCGCCCTATGACATCCTGCGCCTCAAGCGGCGGCTGGGCCTGTCCTCGTCGGAGTTCATCCGCCAGTACGCGGTGCCCTTCGAGATGGACGGCGACGGCCTGCCCGGCCTCAAGCTCAAGACCGACGACAGCGGCACCTGCCTGCAGCTCAATGGCGATGCGGGCTGCGGCGTCTACGAGGACCGCCCGACCGTGTGCCGCTACTACCCGGTCGCCCTGCTGGCGCTGCGTGAGAAGGGGTCGTCGGAGGCCAAGGAGCAGTACTCGCTGGTCAAGGAGGGCCACTGTAAGGGTCACGAGGAGGACCGTGAGATCAGCATCGCCGACTACCGCGCCGAGCAGGGTTGCGAGGAGTACGACGACCTGAACCGCGAGTGGTACCAGTTGATCCTGAAGAAGAAGTCGGCGGGTCCCACGGTGGGTAAGCCGCCTATGACCAGCCTCCAGCTCTTTTTTATGGCCTCTTATGACCTCGACAACTTCCGCCGCTTCGTCCTGAGCGACAAGTTCCGCGCGACCTATGTGCTACCGGACGGCTTCTATGCCGAAATCGAGCACAACGACGAGGAGCTGTTGGGATTCGCTTACCGTTTTCTGCGCCAGGTTCTCTTCGGCGAGCGCTCGGTCGAGGAGGTCGCGGATGCCTGGGAGCAGCGGGTCACCCAGCGCAAGACCGTCTGGGACGCCCGCCGCGAGGAAGAGATCGCCCGCCGACAGAAGGCGGAAGACGACAAGTACGCCTGCGGCAGCGAAGGGACCTATTGCGGGGACAACTGACCCATGGTCCCGGACGCTGCCCCTGGCTGCGTTCTCGACCTAGGCCGCCCAGCGGATCCCCTGACCGCCAGATCGACCACCCCCTGACCGCGGAAATTCTCCCATCTATACTCTCAGCGGGACTGCGGTCCCGTTTGATAAGGCTCATCAACGACAGGAGGAACCCTATGAGCAAGTTTGGGATGACGGCAGCCGCTATGGCCCTGGCGGGTGCGGCCGCCCTCACGGCGATGCCAGCCAGTGCCTTCTGGGGCTCCTGGGGCAGCGGTGGCCCCTGGTACGGCGGTCCCTGGCATGGCGGCCCCTGGTATGGCGGCTATCCCTACTACGGCGGTTGGGGCGGCTACCCGTACGGTTGGGGTGGATACCCGGGTTATGGCGGCTGGGGCGGTCCCTGGGGTAGTCCTTGGGGCGGCTACGGCTACCCGCTCTATGGCGCTTACCCCTATGCGGTGGCGCCGGTGGCCGTGCAGCCGGCAGCGCCGGGCGCGGCGAAGTAGCGCTCGAATCTGCGACGGCGGGATCAGCTCCCGCCGCGGACAGACCAACGGGCCGGCTCGCCGGCCCTTTTCGTTGGTGCCGCGGTGCCGGTCACTCAGTAGGGCAGCGCGGCCGGATAGTCCCGAAAGGGGGCGAGCGGGTCAAAGGGCGGCGGGCCGAGGAGCGGATCGCCGAGTGGCCAAGGCTCGGGCAGCTCCCCGGCGCGGAGCGCGGTGAGCTCGGTCTCCATCAGCTCGCGCTCGGCGGGCGGGGCCATCCAAGCGGCGAGCAGGTGGGCCTGCTGAAGGCTCGCGACCGCCCGCTCCGGCTCCCCGCTCGCGGCCTGGGCGATGGCTAGGGCGCGCTGGTGGGGAGGGATCGGCTGGAGCAGGGCGAGCCGCGAGGCGATCTCCAGCGCCCGCTCGGGGTCGCGTACCTGGGCCTCGCGAGCGGCGGCGAGTAGGCGCGCGAGGGCATGGCCGAGCATGGGGTCGTCCGGGTGCGCTTCGATTAGGGCCTCGAGCGCCGCGGCGATCTCGGGCTCCGGCGCCCCGGCGTGATACCGGGCGATGAGCCGCAGCAGGCGGGCCGGCGGGATCTCGCGATCGGTGGCCAGGGCGGCCTCGTATCCCCGCGCTGCGTCCGCGTAGCGTCCCTCGGCGAAGTCGAGATTGGCCAGATAGAAGGCGGCACCGGCATGGTTCGGGTCAAGCTGCAGCGTGCGGGTGTAGGCCAGCCGGGCGGCCTCGGGCTCGCCCCGCTGCTGGTGTAGCACCCCTTGGAGGAACTGGGCGAGGATCTGGCTCGGGTCGGTCTCTAACGCCCTTCCCAGCTCGGCGCCCGCCTCGTCCCCGCGCCCGGCGAGATAGAGGGCGCGGGCGTAGCTTACCCGCGCCGCGGCGTTGCCAGGATCGATCGCGAGCCCCTCGGCGAAGTGCCGGGTGGCGGTCGCGTAGTCGCCCTCCCGGATGGCATGCAGGCCCTTCTGGAAGGCCGGCACTGAGCGCTTGGTCGCGGCCTCGAGCTGGGCGAGCAGCGGGTCGTCGGCCTGCGGGGTCTTGAGCGCGAAGCGCTGCAGGTGATCTCGGGCGAGCTCGTTCCGGCCCAGGGCCCGATAGGCCTGGGCGAGCGGGTAGTGGACCTCCGTGGCATCCGGGTCGGCCTCCAAGGCCTGCTGGAGATGGGCGAGGGCGTCCTCGAAGCGCCGCTCCAGGAGCGCGATCTGGCCGAGGTAGTAGTTGGCGGCCGTCACCAGCCCGGGAGCCTCGGCGATGGTCTCTAGCTGGACGCGGGCCTCGGCGAGCTCGCTGCGGTCGAGATGGACCTTGCCGAGGCGCAGTGCGAGCGGCGGGTAGCTGGGGTCGATCGTCCGGGCGGCCGCGAGCGAGGCGAGGGCTCGGTCCGTGTCGCCCACCATCAGGGCCAGGTAGCCGGCGTAGTAGGGCCACCGGAAGTCCTCCGGCGCCAGCGTCTGGGCGTTGCGGAAGCAGGCGTCCGCCGCGGTCTCAACCTCCATCAGCAGATACAGGGCGCCGAGCCGGCCGTAGGTCTCCGCGAGCTCGACCGCCGGTGTCGCCGGGTCGGCGAGCCGGGCCGCGACCTCCTGGCGTGCCTCCTCGGTCTCGGCGCCGCCGAGGTCGGCGGCCTCGACCGGGGTGAGCCGGTCCGCCCAAGGCGCTGGCAGCGCCATCAGTCCGTCGGCGAGCAGGGGCCAGGGCGCCAGGCTAAGGAGCGCAGTGACCAGGCCGAGACGAATCCACCTCCGCATCATGGCGTCACTCCCTCGTCCTCGCGGATCACCAAGACGTTATCGACGGCCTCCGGGACTAGCTCCTGGACCCGCCCGTCCGGCCAGGTCACCCGCAGGCGCTCGACGCGATCGGCGGTCCCCAGGCCGAAGGTGATGGTCTGCTCGACCTGGGAGAGATAGCCCCGCGCGGGGGTGTGCTCCCAGTAGCGCGCGACCCCGTCCGCAGTCAGCTCGACCTTGGCCCCGTGAGCGTTGGTATTGGGCGGCCGGCCGACGAGGCGCACCCGCAGCCAGTGGTGGCCGGTCGCCTGGTCGTTGCGCAGCAGCGCGGGCCGCCCGCCGGTCTGGGTGATCAGGACGTCCAGGTCGCCGTCGCCGTCGATGTCGGCATAGGCGATGCCGCGCCCGACCAGCGGGCGGGTCAGGTCCCCGGCGGCCTCGGCCAGGACGAAGCGGGCCCGGCAGGTCTCACCGCAGTTCCAGAAGAGCTGAGGCGGCTGGGCGTAGGTCTGGGTCTGCTGCACCTTCTGGATCTCGTGCTCCAGGTGCCCGTTGGCGAGCAGGAGATCCAGGCGCCCGTCGAGGTCGACGTCGAGGAAGACCAGCCCGAAGGTCAGCGGTAGGCGACTCGCGGGGCCGAGCCCCTCCAGCACCGCCTCGTCGACCAGGGGCGGGCGGCCGCCGGTGGTGACGAAGAGCGAGGCCATCTCGTTGGCGAAGTTGCCCACCGCGATGCCGAGCTCCTGGTCGTTGCGGAAGCGCGCGGCGTCCACCCCCATCGCCGAGGTCGCCTTGCCGTTGCGGTCGTAGGCGATGCCCTCGAACACCCCGACCTCCTCGAAGCCGCCGTCGCCGCGGTTGCGGTAGAGGAAGTTGCGCACCGTGTCGTTGACGACCACCAGGTCGATCCAGCCGTCCCCGTCATAGTCGACCGGGACGACGCCGAGCCCCTTGCCCACCGGGTGGCCGGAGACCGGGTCGCGCACCTGGATGGCGGCGGTGGCCGAGACGTCGGTGAAGCGCCCGTTGCCCTCGTTGCGGTAGAGGGTGTTGTCGGTGCCGACGAAGTTGACCGGTGCCCCATAGGCCCGCCCGAGCCCGGTCAGGCGGAAGTCGATGGCCAGATCGATCTCCCGCGACCATTTGACGTAGTTGACCACGAAGAGGTCGAGGTCGCCGTCGCGGTCGTAGTCGAGAAAGGCCGCGCTCGCGCTCCAGGTCTCAGGCCCGCCAGCCACCCTGGCCTCGGCCGTCACGTCCCGGAAGCGCCCGCCCTCGTTGCGGAAGAGGTGATTGCCGTAGAGCGTGGTGAGGTAGAGGTCGTCCCAGCCGTCGCCGTCGTAGTCTCCGATGGCTACTCCCATGCCGTAGGCGGTGAGCGCGAGTCCGGCGGCCTCGGTCACGTCCTCGAACCGGCCGTCGCCGAGGTTGCGGTAGAGCGCCTGGCGCGGCGGGTCGGCACCGGGCGGCTCATGGCCCACCCAGTAGCGGGCGTTGACCAGGAACAGGTCCGGGCGGCCGTCGCGGTCGTAGTCGAAGAAGGCCGCGCCGCTGCCGATGGTCTCGGGCATCAGCCGCTCGCCGTAGGCCCCGCTGATGTGGACGAAGTCGATGCCGGTGGCCTGGGTGATGTCCGTGAAACGGACCTCTGGCGGCTGGTCGGCCGGGGCCGGGAGGGCGGCGGGGGCAGGGATGGCCGCGTCCTCGACCGGGGCTGGGGCCGCCGGCTCGCGCTGGGCGAGGAGGTAGAGCCCGACTCCTAAGGCCAGCGCGGCCAGGGCGGCGAGGGTGCCGAGCAGGGCGCGGCGGACCTTGGCCTCGCCGCGGGAGAGATCGGGGCTTGGGTTCGGTTTCATTCTGAGAAGGAGAGGGTCCGCAAATGAAGGCGAATAGACTCAAACGGGCGGAAATGATGCGGTTCGCTGCGCTCACCGCATCCTACCGGTGATCGCCGGGGGCTCGGTGCGGCCGAGGTCGTAGATGACCACCGCGGCGGTCGCGTGGTTGGCGGCGGGGCTGCGGCTGCGGTGCAAGGTCACCGCCCGCTCCGCGGCGTTGTCGTCGGTCCGGTAGTGCTCGTGCAGGGCTCGGTGGCGGTCGGCGCCCTCGGAGTCCCCGAGCTCGGCCAGCACCAGGCTCAGGTTGTGGTGGGCGGCGTCGTATTCGGGGTCGAGGGCGAGGGCCTGCTCCAGCCGGCTGCGGGCACGCTCGAGCAGGGCCGCGCGTGCCTCCTGGCGGGCCGCCCCGCGCTCCTGGCGAGCGCGCTCGTAGAGGGCGCGGGCGAGCTCGTTGAGCATCCGGTAGTCGCGCGAGAAATCGAAGCCGCGCTCGCGGGCCTCGTTGAAGCGCGTCTCGGCGAGGGCCTCCAGGGCGTGGATCGCGGCATCGAGGTCGCCCTGATCGCGATCGACCAGGGCGCTCAGCCACGCCAGGGTCCAGGGCGGGGCCGGGGGCAGGGCGCGGGCCGCGCGCTTCAGGGCCTCGCCGGCCTCGCTGAGCCGCCCCTCCTGATAGAGCACGCGGGCGAGGTTGAGCGGGCCGTCGGGGCGGCCGAGGGCTTCGACCTCTGCGAAGGACTCGGCGGCCTGGCGCGACTCGCCCTTGGCTCCCTGGCGCAGGAGACCGATACCGTAGTCGTTCCAGCGCTCCCAGGCCGGGATCGCGCGCTCCTGGGGCGCGACCGGCCGGCCGCCGGCGAGGGGGAGGGTCAGGTGGTCCTCGGCCAGGGTGGCGATCGGCAGGTCGTTGACCGTGAACGCCTCACCCTGCACGAAGCGGTAGAAGCGGGTATCGAACTTGCGGTAGCGCAGCGCGGCCTCGATGCGGATCGGTCCCTCGGCGTCCTGCGGGACCTGAAAGGCGTAATGGACCGTGGTCGCGGCACCCGGTGGGATCTGATGGTTGTAGAGCGGGACGAAGATGTCCTGGACATTGCGCCGCTCGATGCGGTTGCCGTCGCGGTCGAGGAGATAGGCGTTGACGAAGTAGGCCCAGGGGTCGACGTCCCCAGCCGCCTCCAGCGCGCCCGAGCGCCCGATGAGCCGATCGCCAGCGTGCACGCTGAGATCGAGCCAGAGCTCGTTGGAGTCGCTGGTGCCCTGGGTCAGCTCGTGCCCCATGCCGGTGGTGCGCACCACGACCTCGAGCAGGTAGCGCTGGCCGGGGACGAGCGCCGGCAGATCGGGCCGGAGCGGTGCCGTCAGCCGCCCGTCGATGGTGCCGCCCTCCTTGAGGCCGAAGAGGTCGACCCGCGCAGCGCGCCTCAGGGTCTCGAAGCGTTCGGCGTTCTCTCCTTCGGGGCGCCCGAGCAGGTACGGCACCGCGGTGTTGGCGGCGGCGAACCGATGGTCGTGCACGCTCGGGCCCTGGCCGTCGCCGCGCTCGCGTGCGGCCGGGTCGTCTGAGGCGAGGAGCGGCATGTGGCAGTCGCCGCATCCGGTGCGCGCTTTGGGCGGGTAGTAGAAGCTGTCGACCCGATGCCCGGAGACCCCGGCGAGCAGGAAGCTGTCGTAGTGGTTCTGACCGCGCAGCCAGCGGTAGTGGTTGAGCTCGAAGGGCAGGTGCACCTTGTGGCAGGCGGAGCAGAACTCCGGCCCCTTGTGCACGGGCTTCAACAAGGTCTGCTTGTGGAAGGCCGGCTTGGCCCGGATGAGCTGACGGTGCACGGCCTGGAGGAAGCCATTTTCGCTGAAGGCGAAGGGATAGCGCGGCGGGTTGATCAGGGCGTAATCGCCGTTGCCGCGCGGGCTGCCGATGGCGGTGACGGCGTGGCAGGAGAGGCAGGTGATCCCGGCGCTCGCGGTCGGGTCGGTGTCCGGGTCGAAGGCCGGGTCGTCGAAGCGGCTGGAGAAGAGCGGGACCGGGTCGTGGCAGACGGCGCAGAGCCGCGCGGCGTCGAGGCCGCCGTCGCGCGCGAGCACGACCGCCCGGGTCTCCTCCACGCTCGCCCGATAGGCCGGGTTGTTGAAGGAGCTCATCGCGTGCATGCTCCCGGCGTGACGCTCGGCGATCTCGCCGTGACACTCCGCGCAGCCGGAATCGCCCATCAGGCGATCGGGGGCGATGGGTCCCTCGGCGCTGACCCGCGCGAGGGCCGGCGCGTAGGCCGCGATCAGCTCCGCCGGCGCGCGGCCGGTCAGGTGCAGGCCGAGTGCCAGGGCCGTGAAGGTGAGCGCGGCGCCGGCCCACCGAGCACCCGGGCGCCAGTCGAGCGGCGGGCCCGCCAGGCGGTGGACGATGAAGAGCCAGGCGACGGCGAGCGGCGCGAGGACGTGGACCCAGTACGCGACGGCGCGCACGCTGGGGTCGTTGACCTCGAAGAACCCGAAGCGGGTGAGCAGCAGCCCTGAGCCGAGGAGCAGGATCAGGCTCGCGAAGAGCGCGATTCCCGCCCGCACCGCATAGCGGTTGGGCCGCCGCCAGGCCCGCCGCAGGTGGCGTACGGCGAAGACCAGGGCCGGGAGGATCAGGATCAGTCCCAAAGCGAGGTGGGCGAGGAAGAGTCCGAGATAGAACCGGTTCTGGTAGAGCTCGCCGGTCACGGCCTCCGCTGCGGTGATGCTCACCAGATAGAGCGAGTTGACGGCCATGAGCCCGAACAGCACGAGCACAACCGCGAGGAGCCGCCGCAGGCCAGTCGTCAAGACTGGGCTTGGGCGCGGGCGCTTGGGTGGGGAGGTCATCTTGGCCCCCGGCGAGTGGCGCGAATGGACACACAAATTGTAGTGAATCCCGCGCGCGTTGCTCCGGCGCCCCAAGGGCTTACCCATGTCCACTGAGATCGATGCGGCACGGCTCGGCCTGATCGCGGTCGCCTGGCTCGGGTACTTCGCGCTGCATTCAGCGCTGGCGTCACTCGGGCTCAAGCGCTGGGTCGCGCGGCGCTTCCCGCGCGCCATGCCTGGATATCGTATCGCCTACAACACCTTGGCCCTGCTGCTGCTGATCCCGCCGCTGGTGCTCACCTATGCGGAGCGCGGCCCCTGGCTCTGGCAGTGGAGCGGGGTCGGCTGGTGGCTCGCCAACGGGTTAGCCGCAGCCGTGCTCCTCGCGATCCTCTGGTCACTGCGCTGGTACGACGGGCAGGAGCTCCTGGGGTTGCGCCAGTGGCGCGGGCGGGTGCGGCGTGCCGAGGACCAGGAGCGCTTCCACCTCTCCCCGCTGCATCGCTTCGTCCGCCACCCCTGGTACAGCCTGGGGCTGGTGCTGGTCTGGACGCGGGACATGGACCCCGCCTTCCTGGTCTCCGCCGTGGCGATCACCCTGTACTTCGCCGTTGGTGCGCGGCTGGAGGAGCGCAAGCTCCTCGTCTATCACGGCGAGGTCTATCGCCGATACCGCGAGCGGGTGCCGAGCCTGATCCCTTTGCCGTGGCGCTACCTGGGGGCGGAAGCGGCGAGAGCACTGTCCGCAAATGAACGCGACAGAACGGATGCTTAGGGAAACGCTGACCAGTTGAGCGTTTCCCGCGGCGCAGGGAAGTGCCTCTGTTTTCAAGTGCCTAAGCGTTGGAAAACGAGGTGGTCCGAGGGTTAGGCCTGGCGGCCCGCGTGCTGATTTCGGGCCAGGCTGGCCAATCTAGCCGTGGCCCTTGGGGCGGAGACGCAAAACCCCGCGCGAGGCGGGGTGCAGGGTCGTTTCGCTCGGGGCTAGAGCGTTGCCCGATTCAGTACTTGCCCATCGGGCGGAAGGCGGGGGCGGAGCCCCAGTCCTGGGTCGAGGGCGTCGAGGGGCTGCCCCAGTCGCTCGGCGGGGGGGTGTAGGCGGGCGGTTGCTGCTTGGCCTCGAGCTCGTCGATACGGCGCTTCAACGCCTCGATCTCCGCGGACTTGGTGTTGGCCGACGTGCTCTCCTTCGGCGCGCTTACCGCCGGTGCGGGGGCCGAGTAGGCGGGGGCAGGGGCGCCGTAACCGACGGGTGGCGCCCCATAGCCGCCGTACCCCGGCGCGCCGTAAGGGCCACCGAAGCCCGGGCCGCCGTAGGGACCCCCATACGGACCGCCATAGGGGCCACCGCCGTAGGGGCCGCCGCCGTAGGGGCCGTCGTAGTAGTCGTCGTCGTAGCGGTCGCGGTCACCGCCGCCCATCCAACGGCCGGGGTTCATCATGTCGCCGAAGTTGAAGGCGTAGCTGATCGGGGTGTAGGCCAGGCCAGCGCCGATGGCGCCAGCGGCCGCGAGCGCAACCAGGAATCGGGATGAGCTGCGAGTCACGGGGTACTTCCTCCTGCGGTGGTGGTTGTCCGACATCTGGGTCTGGGACGGAAATCGGTCGGCCTTCCCCGGGGCGGCGGGTCGGCCGTCGTCTACTTACACCCCGGGGCCCCGGGGGGTCAACCGCGCGCAGGGCCCGGATCAGTCATGGCGGTGATGATGATGGTGATCCCCGTCGTGGCTGTGGCCCTGTCCCGCCCGCTCCTTGAGGCCGTGGAGGACTGCCCCGTCGTGCTGGACCGCGGGGCGCGCGCTCTGGCCCCGGGTGAGCCGCTCGCGCTGGGCCTGGACCTCGGCCCGCAGCCAGTCGAGCCAAGGGCCGATATCGGCCGCACCGCGGGTGGTGACGGCGGCGAATGGCACGCGGGTCGCCAGGTGTCTCAGGTGGTGCTCGGCGCGCTCCGGGCTGAACTCGGTCAGGTAGGGCAGCAGGTCGCACTTGGTCAGGAGCACCAGGTCCGCGGCCCGGAACATCACCGGGTACTTGGCCGGTTTGTCGTCGCCCTCGGGGACCGAGAGCAGGGTGACGTTGCGGTGCTGGCCGAGATCGAAGCTCGCCGGGCAGACGAGGTTGCCGACGTTCTCCACGAAGAGCAGGTCGATCGGATCGAGGTCCAGCCGGTGCAGGGCGTCGTGGACCATGTGGGCGTCGAGGTGGCAGGCGCTGCCGGTGGCGATCTGCACCGCCGGGACCCCCTTGGCGCGGATGCGCTCCGCGTCGTTCTCGGTCTCCAGGTCGCCCTCGATGACGGCGATGCGTAGCTCCCCGGCCAGCGCCTCGATGGTCGCCTCGAGCAGGCTGGTCTTGCCGGCGCCTGGGGAGGACATCAGGTTGATCGCGAGCACGCCGTGGTGGTCGAAGTGCTCCCGGTTGTGCTCGGCCTGGTGGTCGTTCTCGGCGAGTAGGCTCTGGAGCACGGTGACCGCCGCGCGGCCGTCCTCGGTGTGGGCGTGCTTGCCGTCGGCACGCACCAGGTGCTCGTTCCCGGGGGTGATGTTGCAGCCGCAGGTCTCACACATCTTGGCGGTCTCGGGTTAGACATGATGTTTTGACCTGCCCGTCCTCAACGCACGTGGGTTATGTTGAGGACGGACATCCATCGACACAGAGCCACATTGAGGGGGGCAGGTC
>JALOTB010000086.1 GCA_025458165.1 Chromatiaceae bacterium
GACATGGTGTCGCAGCCTCCAGCCTACCATTCGGAGCAGCCAGCCACCTATTTTCCCCCGCCCACACAGGCGGTTAGGCCTAAGTCAGTGCCATTCGGGCATGTACCCGTTGGGGCAAGGGTTCGTTGTTCAGCCCGACGATTTGGAAAGGGCAGTCGGCACGGACACCGGGACCGACCGGGTGCTAAAGCCTTTCGTCATTGCTCGCGATCTCACTCAGGTCGATCGTCGAGCCCGGATCATCGACTTCTATCCGCGCGGTTTGGAACAGGCGCGGGCCGAGTTTCCAAGCCTCTTTCAATGGGTGCTGGAACGGGTCAAGCCCGAGCGGGCCGAATCCGAGCCTGCGTCGCGCAACCATTGGACTGCGAAGGGTGATAGTTGTGCCGCGCACAGCCAAGTGGTTCAGCTTCCAGTTCGTCTCGCCGGAAACCATCCCGGACACGGCCGTCGTCGCGATCGCGTCCGGCGACTCCTTTTCGCTAGGGGTCCTCTCGAGCCGGGTGCATCTGCTCTGGGCAACGGCGGCGGGTGGTCGCCTCGGGGTTGGCAACGATCCGCGCTATCAGCATAAGCAGACCTTCAATCCATACCCCTTCCCCGACCCCAACGATGCCCTTCGCGAGCGCATCCGCGCCGTGGCCGAGGAGCTGGACGCCCACCGCAAGCAGCGCCAGGCCCTCCATCCGGACCTGACCATCACCGGGCTGTACAACGTGCTGGAGCGCCTGCGCCGGGGCGACCCACTAAGCGCCAAGGACCGGCAGATCCACGAGCAGGGCCTGGTCTCGGTGCTGGGCCAGCTACACGACGAGCTGGACGCCGACGTGCTCGCCGCCTACGGCTGGGAGGACCTGGCCCCGCGCCTGGTCGGCCGACCGGGCGGGACCACGCCCAGGCCGGACAAGCCGGCGGAGCAGGCCGAGGCGGAGGAGGAGCTGTTGACCCGGCTCGTCGCACTCAACCGCGAGCGGGCAGCCGAGGAGGCCCGCGGACGGGTGCGCTGGCTGCGGCCGGACTTCCAGCGCCCCGCGGGGGCCGACGTGGAGCAGGCCGAGACAGAGGTGAGCCCCGCGTCCGCCGAGACCCCGGGCCGCAAGGCGGACTGGCCGAAGCCGCTGCCCGAGCAGGTCCAGGCCCTGCGCTCGGCCCTCGCGGCCCAACCGGGTCCTGCCAGCGCCGAGGACCTCGCGCGGACCTTCCAACGCGCGCCCCGCGCCAAGCTCGCCGAGCTGCTCGACACCCTCGCCGCCCTCGGCCAGATCCGCCGCCTCCCCGACGGCCGCTACACCCCTGGTTGACCCCCGTCTGTAGGTCGGCCTTCAGGCCGACAGCGACCTGGCGGCTTGCTCGTAGGTCCCCGTCGGGCTGAAGCCCGACCGGCACCTCTCAATGCCGGGCTCGGAGGTGGACCCTGCCGGCGGTGCGGGACAGAACGCACCAAGGGTGCTCCCAGCACCCGGCCGCAGGCCCGGCAACGGACGATGGGGGAGGGGTCCCGGCCGTCGAGGCCCTGACACGCCTTGACGGCGCGCGCGCGATTGTCAACGCTGCCGCCCTGCGCAAACGACGAGCGGAGGGCGGAAGGCGATGTCGCTCGGCGACTACTTCTCGCGTCGCTGGCGGGGCGAGGTCCCCCTGCGGGTGCTGTTCTGGTACGACATGCTCAGTGTCGGCACCCTGGTGAACCTCATCGCGTCCTTGTTGGCCTTCGCCGCCGCCATCCAGGACGCCCCTTCGCTCGTGGTCGTCGCGCTGCACTTTGCGCCGGTTCCGTACAACCTGTTCCTGTTCGGCGCCGTTCGCCGCTCCCCGGAGCGGAACGGCCTGGCGGTGGCCCTCGCCGCCGTCTGGTTTTTGGCGATGCTGGTCCTCTGAGTCGACGGTCCTCAGCGGCCGGGCGGCGAGTCATTCGACGGTGGCGGCATGGGGGTGGCCGCTCGCGGGCTTGGGGGCGCGCAGCCCGTGCAAAGCGAGTCAGGGCCGGACCCCGTCTGGGGTGAGACACAGGGTCGCCAGCGCCGCGGCCGGCGCCCCTGTTGAACCCGCGGCGCCGCCCACACCTTTCGCCACCAAACGTGGCCCGGGCAGTTGGTGGCCGCACGAGTACAGTAGAAGATGATCTATGGCGCCCAAGGAGCTCGCGGAACCCCCGTCTCGCTCGACCCCCGGATTCTGGCTGCGCGCCCTTGGGCTGGTGCTGCTCGCCGGGAGCGCCGGGCTAGTCTCCTGTCAGGCCTTGTGGGTGCTCTAGATGCTTCAAGGGCTGCGCGATCGCTTGATCCGGGCCTTGGGCCCGCAGGGAGGCTGGGCCGGCGGACGCATGGTCGCCCGCGATCCCCAGCAGTGGGCGACCAGTCCGGCCGGCGCCGGAGGTCCGTCCCGACCGCCTGACGTGCGGCGTGCGGAAGGGCAGAGGCGGCCGTCGTCGGGTGCGCGGCCAAAGGGGACTCTGCTCTACCTGCCGGCGGTCCCGCTGGTCGCCGCCGCACTCTGGGCGCTCGGTAGCGGGCGCCCTGGGGCGGTCCTCGCGAATGGCGCCGCCTTCGCCCTCTTCATCGCCGCCGCACGGCTCACCCGCCGCGGGACTGGGGCGGCAGGGCGGGAGCTCGCGCTCGGGCCCTGGCTGCCCGCCTTGCCGCTGCGCGACCTGGGCGGGGCGTTGACGGTGCTCGCGACTGCCTTTACGGCCTACTTCTCCGTCGGACACGGCGCGGCCGTGAGTCTGCTGTTCGGGGCGGTCGCCGGGGCGGGGTTCCACCTCGTCTACGGGTTCGTGCCGCTGCGCCGCCGCGCCCCTGCGGACGCGGCGGAAACCCGGGCGCAGCGCACCACCTCGCTGCTGGAAGAGGCGGAGCGGCGCATCCTCGACATCGAGCAGACCAGCCTCGCCATCGGCAACGCCGAGCTCAAGGCGCGCCTCTGGCGCATCGCCTTGCAGGCCCGCCGGATCTTGAATCAGTTGGGTGAGCGACCCGAGTCGATGCAGCGGGCGCGACGCTTTCTGACCACCTATCTCGAAGGGGCACAGCAGGTCACCCGGGGCTACGCCCGTACCCACGCACTCGCGCAGGAGCGGGCCGGGGAGCTGGAGCAGAGCTTCCGCAACGTGCTGATCACGATCGAGGAAGTCTTCCTCGAGCAGGAGCGGCGGCTGCTGGAGTCCGACCTGATGGATCTCGACGTGCAGATCGAGGTGCTGCAGAAGCAGCTCAAGCACGAGGGTATCCTGTAATCATTGTGGCGAACGACGACTTAGCACGAGACGACGATGCCTGAAATCCAAGCCCAGGGAGACGCCCAGGTCCACGAGCTGGTGCCCGCCGAGCCCTCGGTCGCGGCCGCGACATCGCAGCCGACGGCTGGGGGCCCCGCACGCGAGGAGTCCCTCGACCGGGTGCTCCGGGAGATCGATCTGACCGACACCCAGTCCGTCCTGTTCTTCGGCAGCAAGGCCCAGCAGCAGCTCGCCGACCTCTCCGACCGGATGCTCGAAGGGGTGCGGGCCAAGGACGTCGGTCCCGCGGGGAGCGCGCTGAGCGAGATGGTGACGACGCTGCGCGGCTTCGACGTCGAGCGGATCGACCCCAGCCGAGGCGGTGGGCTGATCGGGCGGCTATTCGGTAAGGGCCGTTCGGTGGCCAAGTTCCTCCAGGAGTACGAGGAGATCCGCACGCACATCGACCGCATCACCGACGACCTGGAGCGCCACAAGACGCGGCTGCTGCACGACGTGACGGCGCTCGACCGCCTCTACGACGCGAACTTAGAGTACTTCCGCACGTTGGAGCTCTACATTGCTGCGGGCGAGGCGAAGCTTGGCGAGCTCGACGACACCCTGATCCCCGACCTGGAGCGCCAGGCCGAGCAGGGGGGCGACCTGGTCCAGGCCCAGGGCCTGCGCGACCTGCGGGCGGCGCGGGATGACCTGGAGCGGCGGGTCCACGACCTGCGTCTCACCCGGCAGGTGACCATGCAGAGCCTGCCCAGCATCCGGTTGGTGCAAGAGAACGACAAGGGGCTGATCAATAAGATCAACTCGACCCTCGTCAACACAGTCCCCCTGTGGCGCCAGCAGCTCGCCCAGGCGGTGACCATCCACCGCTCGGCGGCGGCCGCCGAGAGCGTCAAGGCAGCGACCGACCTCACCAACGACCTCCTGCGCTCCAACGCCGAGAACCTGCGGCAAGCGAACGCGGAGGCGCGCCGGCAGATCGAGCGCGGGGTGTTCGACATCGAGGTGATCAAGCAGGCCAACCAGTCGCTGATCACCAGCATCCAGGAGAGTCTCGCCATCGCCGACGAGGGCAAGCGCTCCCGTGCCGAGGCCACCGCCCAGCTCGAGCACTTGGAGGCGGAGCTGCGCAAGTCGCTAGTCGCCGCGAGCGCCAGTGCGGGGCCCTGAGCCGGGCGGGGTGGCTGGACTGCACCCGCCGCCGTTGTGATCCCCAACGCAGAGCACGGCAGGCTGCTGCGCCTCGCCACCTACGCCTCGGTGGGGACAGCCGCGGTCCTGATCCTCGTCAAGCTCGGTGCCTGGCTCCTCACCGGCTCGGTGAGCGTGATGGCGTCGCTGCTGGATTCGCTGATGGACGCCGCGGCGTCACTCGTCAACCTGTTCGCGGTGCGCTGCTCGCTGCGCCCGCCGGACATCGACCACCGCTTCGGGCACGGCAAGGCCGAGGCCCTGGCGGGGCTCGGGCAGTCCGCGTTCATCGCTGGCTCGGCGGTCTTCCTCAGCCTGCACGCGGTCGAGCGCCTCCTCAACCCGGAGCCGCTGACGCAGGTCGGCGTGGGTATCGCGGTGATGGGCTTTGCCATCGTGGCGACGCTCGCGCTCCTCGCCGTTCAGCGGCACGTGATTCGCCGCACGCAGTCAACGGCAATCCGTGCGGACGCCCTGCATTACGCCACCGACCTTGCCGCGAACACCGCGACGCTGGTCGCCCTGGTCCTCGCCTCCTGGGGCTGGCCCGCGCTCGATCCGCTGTTCGCCCTGGGAATCGCCGCGTACATCTTGTACAGCGCCTATCAGATTGCGCGCGACGCGGTGAACCTGCTGATGGACCGGGAGATGGATCCGCAGGCGCGGGAGGCGATCCTGCGCGCGGCGGCGGCCGTGCCAGGCGTCCTCGGGGTGCACGGCCTGCGCACCCGCCGCTCCGGTCCGACCCCCGTGATCCAGCTCCACCTGGCCCTCGCCGACGGGCTGCCGCTGATCGAGGCCCACCGCGTCTCGCTCGCGGTAGAGGCCGCGCTGCTCGACCTCATGCCCGGCGCCGACGTGATCATCCATCAGGACCCGGTCAGCCTCGGGCTCGAGGGTGAAGTGACCTAGCCCGCAATGAACGACAGCAACCCTGTACTCGAGGAGGCCTGGCACACCCTCTCCGCGCAAGCCACGGCCGACACCCTCGGCGCCGATCCGGCCACCGGCCTCGGCTCGGAGGAGGCCGCGGCTCGCCTGGCCCGCCACGGTGAGAACCGCCTCGCCGAAACCCCGCCGCGGCCGGTCTGGCTGAAGTTCCTCGATCAGTTCCGCAGCTACCTGGTCATCGTTCTGATCTTCGCTGCGGCCCTTGCCTGGGCCATCGGCGACCTCAAGGACGCGGTGGTGATCCTGGTGGTGGTGGTGCTGAACGCGGCGCTCGGCTTCTACCAGGAGCACCGCGCGGAGCGCACCCTGGCCGCCCTCAAGGGCATGCTCGCGCCTCGGGCGCGGGTGCGCCGCGACGGCCACGTCAAGGAGCTCGACGCCGCCGAGCTGGTGCCGGGCGACCTGGTGCTGCTGGAGGCGGGCGATCGGGTCCCGGCGGACGGACGGCTGATCGCCGCCCACAGCCTGGAGGTGGAGGAGGCGGCGCTGACCGGCGAGTCCCACGCCGTGGGTAAGTGGACCGACACGCTGGAGGATGCGGACCTGCCGCTCGGGGACCGCCTCAACATGCTCTTCATGAACACGGTGGTGACCCGCGGCCGGGCCGAGCTGCTGGTGACCGCCACCGGCATGCAGACCGAGATGGGCCGGCTCGCGGGCATGATCGCCGCGACGCCCGAGTCCGAGACCCCGCTGCAGCGCCAGCTCGACGCACTGGGCAAGCGTCTGGCGGCCATCGCCGGGGCCGTGGTGCTGGTGATCTTCGCCCTGTCCCTCCTGCGGGACGCGCCCCTGGTGGATGCCGCCATGACCGCCGTGGCGCTCGCCGTGGCGGCGATCCCCGAGGGCCTCCCGGCGGTGGTGACGGTCACCCTCGCCATCGGTATGTGGCGCATGGCCCGCAACCGGGCGATCCTGAAGAAGCTCGCGGCGGTGGAGACCTTGGGCTCGACCACCGTGATCTGCTCGGACAAGACCGGCACCCTGACCCTCAATCAGATGACTGCCCGCGCCGGCTGGTACGCGGGTCGCACCTTCAGCGTCACCGGCCAGGGCTATGAGCCCGCAGGGGCGATCGAGCGGGACGCGGGCGGGCCGGACCTGCGCCCCTACCTGCTGCCGATGGCGCTCTGCACCGAGTCCCGGGTGCGCGACGGCGAGCTGGTGGGCGACCCGACCGAGGGGGCGCTCTACGTGCTGGCCCAGAAGGGCGGTGTCGATCCCCTCGCCGAGCAGGAGCGCCACCCGCGTATCGCCGAGATCCCCTTCGACTCGGCCCACAAATTCATGGCCACCTTTCACCCTATGAAGGACCGCGTGGCCATGCTCGTGAAGGGCGCCCCCGACGTGCTCCTCCAGCGCTCCACCCGCTGTCTGGGGGCGGACGGGCAGGACCAGCCCCTCGACGGGTCGGTGCGCGCGGCGGTGACCGAGGCCAATCAGGCCTTTGCCGATCAGGCCCTACGGGTGCTCGCGGTCGCCTGGCGGAGCGTCCCCGCCGCCGACTTCGACCCCGGCGAGGACCTCTGGCAATGGGCCGGGGACTGGACCTTCCTCGGGCTTGCCGGACTCATGGACCCGCCCCGCCCAGAGGCCGCGGAGGCCATCGCCCGCTGCCGGGGGGCGGGCATCCAGGTGAAGATGATCACCGGCGACCACCGCATCACCGCCGCCGCGGTGGCCCGGGAGCTCGGGCTCACCGGCGAGGTGGTCAGCGGCGCGGACCTGGACGCCATGACCGTGGAGGAGCTCGCCCGGCGCATCGACGCCATCGCCGTCTTCGCCCGGGTGGCGCCCAAGCACAAGGTGGCCATCGTCAAGGCCCTGAAGGCCGACGGGCACGTGGCCGCCATGACCGGGGACGGGGTCAACGACGCCCCGGCGCTCAAGGCCGCGGACATCGGGGTGGCCATGGGCATCACCGGCACCGCGGTTACGCGGGAGGCGGCGACCCTGGTCCTCGCCGACGACAACTTCGCCACCATCGTGCGGGCGGTGAAGGAGGGTCGGGTCATCTACGACAACATCGTCAAGTTCGTCCGCTTCCAGCTCTCCACCAACATCGGGGCCATCCTCACGGTGCTGGCCGCCACCCTGCTCGCGCTGCCGACGCCCTTCACCCCGATCCAGCTCCTCTGGATCAACATCATCATGGACGGCCCGCCGGCGATGACCCTCGGTGTCGAGCCCGCCCGCCCGGGCCTGATGGAAGAGCGTCCCAGGACGCCTGGCGCCCAGATCCTCTCCGGCGGCCGGTTGCTGCGCCTGGCCCTGTTCGGTGCCGTGATGATGGCCGGGACGCTGGGGATATTCGTCTACGGGCTGGGGCACGCCGACCCGGCCTACGCCGTCACCCTGGCCTTCACCACCTTCGTGCTCTACCAGTTCTTCAACGTCTTCAACGCCCGCGCCGAGCACGGGACCGCCTTCAACGCCAACTTCCTGCGCAACGGCAAGCTCTGGCTCGCGCTGCTCGGGGTGGTGGTGCTCCAGGTAGTGGTCGTCCACTGGGCCCCGGCGCAGGAGATCTTCGGCACCACCGACCTCAGCGCGGGCGACTGGCTGCTGGCGGCCGGGGTCGCCTCCAGCGTGCTGCTGGTCGAAGAGGTGCGGAAGCTCGCCGCGAGGCTCCAGCGACGGGGCGCGCGCTAGCGCCCTGTGGGTGCGGCGCCGGCTGGCGCGGCCGCGCCCAGTCAGGGGGACGTCGGCACGGCGGCCAGGGGGGCCGGATCAATCGGTGTCGGTGACCTTCGCTGCGCGCATCCGCCTGCCTATGCCCATGTCGTTTGGGCGTAGTTCGTTAGGGTCGCCTTGCGGTGCTCAGTGCGCGTTCAGGCGGGCCCGGCGTCGTCGCGGCTTACCCGAATCAGGCAGCCGGCCCACATGACCACGCAGGGCAGACAGGCCCGGACCGCCAGTACGACCTCGTCCTCAGCCAGTATCGATAGGCTGAGCTCCTCCGAGCCGTCCACCAGGGCAACCTCTGCGCCGAGCATCAGGACCTGACCGCCGGCGGTCGTGAAGCGGACATCGCTTGACGTGCCGTAGAGCCCCGGGTCGAGGGGATCGAGCGACAGGGTCAGCGGCGGCTTGCCCCCCTCCGTCTCGACGCGCAGGCGATAGCCGCCCGCGGGAGCCCCGCGAGGGGGGCGCGTTAGGCCGATGCAGTAACTGTCGCCCATGGGCTCGACAGTCGCCCACCCCTCGCCGTCGACGCTCGGAAAGGCCCAGACTTGCATCGGCACGCCGTCGACGATTCGCTCGCCCAAGGCGCGCAGATCCGCGGCACGGATGCGACCGGGCCCGTGCTCCCCGAGCTCACGCGCGAGGTAGCTCGCGATCTCGCTTTCGATGTCGTCAGGCAGATCCATGGCATCTCACCTCTGGAATTGCGCGAGAGCGAGCCGGCCAGTCGCCGGGCTTGGCAGGCATGCCCTGTAGGTTGCCGATGGCGCCTTACCCGGAGGGGTCAGCCGTCGCACTCGCCGGTAGATGGAAATCCCAAGCCGCCATTGCTCGATGGCCCCCGCAAGCCGCTACGATCGCCGCATCCTAGCCGTCCGATCAGTCCGTGGTCTGCCGCTTCCGCCACTAGGCGTTGAGCGTTGCGGAGTCCGGCTGGGTCGCCGCCGGCGTGTCGGGCGCGATCGCTCGGGAGGCGAGGACCTTGTCGATGCGCTTGCCGTCCATGTCGACGATCTCGAGACTCCAGCCCTCCCATTCGCTCGTGTCCCCGGTCTGCGGGAGCCGCCCGAGCAGCAACAGGAGCATGCCGGCCAAGGTGTGATAGCGGCCCCGCTCCTCCTCCGGCACCGCCTTGAGCCCCAGCCGGTCCTTGAGCTCGGGGATCGGGATCAGCCCGTCGATCAGCCAGGAGCCGTCCGCGCGCTGCACCGCCCAGGCGTCTTCCGGGTTGCGCGGGACGAACTCGCCGGTCACCGCCTCCAGCACGTCCTGGAGGGTGACGAGCCCGAGGACATCCCCGTACTCGTCGACGACGAAGACCATCTGGGTGCCGTTGGCGCGGAACTCGTCCAGGAGCTCCATGCCGGTGAGTGACTCGGGCACAAAGGTGGCGGGCTGCAGGTCAGCGGCGAGGTCGACGCCCCCGGTGCGCAGCGATTGGTTGAACAATTGTTTCATCTCCGCCACGCCGGCGATCTCCTCCAGGCCGCCGCGGCAGACCGGGAAGCGGGAGTGCTCGGAGCGCTCCATGCGCGCCAGGTTCTCCTCCAGCGGCCGATCGAGATCGAGCCAGACGATCTCGCTGCGCGGCACCATCAGCGAGCCGATCTGCCGGTCGTCGAGCCGGAAGACGTTGCGCACCATGTCGTGCTCGCTCTGGTCGATGACGCCGGCATCGGAGCCCTCTTGCAGCAGGGCCTGGATCTCGTCCTCGGTGATGGCCGGGCTGCCCTGCTCACGCTGGCCGAGGAGGCGCAGCAGGGTCGAGGTCGACCAGGCGAGCAGGAGCACGAAGGGTCGCGCCGCGATCGACAGGGCGTTCATCGGGCGGGCGACGCGGCGGGCGATGCCCTCGGGGTCGATCTGCCCCAGGCGCTTGGGTACCAGCTCCCCGACCACGATCGAGGTGTAGGTGATGCCCACGACGACCAGGCCGGTGGCGATCACCACGCTCAGCTCATGGCCGAGCCCGAAGGCCTCGAGCCAGGCGGTGACCGGGACGACGAAGGCGGCCTCGCCGATGATGCCGCTCAGCACTCCGATCGAGGTGATGCCGATCTGAATGGTGGAGAGGAAGCGGTTGGGGTCCTCGCCGAGCCGAACCGCCACCGCGGCGGCGTGGTCGCCCGCTTCGGCGAGGCGCGCGAGCCGCGCCCGGCGCGCCGTGACCAGAGCGATCTCGGACATCGCGAGCGAGCCGTTCAGCAGAATCAGTGCCAGCAGAAAGAGGATTTCCATGGGTTCCAGCGTGGTGTCGCCAGGGCAAGCTCGGGGCGGCTTGAGGGTTGGTGGCGGTCAGGCCCGACTCGGTCTATCGGTGTGCCGGACGGCGGCAGACCAGACGGGCGTGGTTGGGGCTGCACTTGCGGGGGAGCAGATCGACGGCAGTTTTCTCGAGAGGCGTCGGCGAGGTGCCCGATTATCCCGGCGGTGTTCCTTCGCGCGAAGGTGGGGCCGCCTGCTCGACAATCCATTCATGCCATACCGCCAGCAGTACGGCAATCACGATGGGTCCGAGGAAGAGCCCCACCAGGCCGAAGGCGGCGATGCCGCCGAGCACGGCGAACAGCACCAGGATGTAGGGGATGCGGGTCGAGCTGCTGATCACCAGGGGGCGAAACAGGTTGTCGATCTGGCTGACCACCAAGGCCCCCCAGAGCGCGAGACCCACTGCCGCGATCTCAGCGCCGGTCAGGTACAGCCACAGGCTCACGCTGCCCCAGACCAGCGGTGTCCCGAACGGGATCAGCGCGAAGACGGCCGTGAGCACGCCGAGCACGATCGGGGCCTGGAGTCCGGCCACCGCATAGCCGGCACCGGCCAGGGCGCCTTGCACCAGGGCGGTGAGCACCAGGCCGTAGAGGACCGCCCGCGTGGTGTCGCCAATGGCGACCAGGTACGCCTCCGCTCTTGCCCCGAGGAGACCGAGCAGCAGGCGGCGCGTCTGCTCGAGCAGGCGGTCCCCGTCACGGTAGAAGAAAAAGGCGCTGAGCACCGCAAAGCCGAGCTTGAGGGCATTCGCGCCGATGTCGCCGAGGAGCTGGAGCGCGCCTTCCTGTAAGGGGTTGAGCCAGCGCAGGGCCTGGTCCCGCAGGGCGACGGGGTCGTCGGCGGCGAGCGACAGCAGACGCTCCAGCTCAGGCCCCACCCAGGGCAGGCGCACCAGCGACGGCGGCAGAATGCTCGGCCCGTGGTGGACGCTGTCGACGAGCTGCCCGTAGACCACCGGGACCTCGGCCCGCAGCAGGATGATCACCCAGAGCACCGGGACGACGAAGACCAGGGCGAGGATCAGGGTCATGAGGAAGGCGCTCAGCCCGACGTAGGGGAAGAGGAGCGATCGCAGCCGGCGGTGCAGCGGCCAGGTCACGTAGACCAGGATCAGCGCCCAGGCAACCGGTACCAGGAAGAGGTGCAGCACCTGGTAGCTCATCAGCAGGAGCCCGACCAGAAAGGCCGCGAGGGTCATCCGGCCGCCGAGGGCCTTGGTGAAGCTGGCTTCGCGCATGCGCGTCATCTTAATCCGGAGACGGCGGTGTTGGTTCGGGCGTTGGTGTTCACCACCTCCCCAAGTGCGCCCGCCGCGGGACTGGCGATGGCGCATGAGGCGGCGCCAATCGCGCTGCCCGTGCGCGCTCATTTTGGGCGCCAGCCGCCTTGCCGGCGCGACGACCGCACGTTTAGGCTTCGCCGCGCTGCGTGCTCGCGCAACCTTTCCGTCACTCTTCGGTTTTCCTTGAAGGAGACACTTCCAAATGTCCATTCCGTCTGTCCTGTTTGTCGCCGCGACGCTCGCCGTCTCGGCCATGCTGCCAATGCCGATCGCCGCGGAAACGCCGGCTCCGACTCCGGACCCCGAGGAGGCGCTCGACGAAGGCCTCAAGCAGTTCGGCTATCTCGCCGGCCTGGCCCGGGGCTGCGTCGTCGATCAGCAGCAGACGGACCTGGAGCGCGAGGCGCTCGATCTGCATGCCGGTATCGGTCGCTTGCTGGGGACCGACCGCGCCTTCCTCTTCGCGGCCGCCTTCGGCTACGGCACGTCAGTGGTCGTCGAGGTCGAGCAGTGCAAAGAGGTGCTGAGCAAGTACGAGGAGCGGGTGCAGTCATTCCGCGCCGGACGGGGGGCGCGATGATGATTCGGAGTACCGCGAGCTTCACCCTCCTGGCGGTGGTTCTCGTCCTGGCCGCCGGGCTGCTCCCGCCGCCTGCCTACGCGGACCGCTGGGAAGTGCGCCGGGAGGTCAGGGAGGGTATCCGGGAGGTCAATCGGGAGAAGCGGGAGGCGCGTCGTGAGCTGAGGCGCTGCGAGACGCGCAAATGCGCCCGCCGCGAGATCCGCGAGGGCTACCGCGAGGTCCAGCGCGAGCGGCGCGAGGCCCGCCGCGAGATCCGCCGTGAGCTCCGCGATTACGACGACGACCGGTACGACCGCGACCGCGACCGCGGCAGTGACGTGCTCAAGGGCCTCGCCATCGGGGCGGCCGTGATCGGCATCGCCACCGCGGTCTCCAGGGCCTCCCGGGATGACGACTGATCTGTGTTCCCGCAGGGCGCCGATTCAGGCGTGAAGGGGTCGGCGGGCTCGATCCCACGCTGGCCGCCCTCGACGCGCATCCCCGCATCGAGGTCCGGCTATTCAACCCCTACCCCAATCGCCGCTTCAAGCCGCTGGGCTATCTCACGGAGTTCGAGCGTCTCAACCGCCCCACGCACAACAAGGCGCTGGTCGCCGACATTCAGGCGACGATCGTCGGCGGATGCAACATCGGCGATACCTATTTCGGCGCGGACCCGGTGCTGGAGCTCGCCGACCTCGACGTCTTGGCCGCAGGACGCATCGCGGCCGAGGTCGCGCAGGCCTTTGACGAGTACTGGAACAGCGATCTGGCCTGTCCACTCGCGGCGATCGTCGACGTGCCTTTGCCGCAAGCCACTCTCATCGCCCCTCATGCGCCAGCCAACGGACAGGCCGCGGTTGGCTATGATTGTCGCCGGGAACCGTCAACGGCGCGCTGTGGTCACCACGTCGGCCCGGGGCGAGCAACCCTGTCCGGCCTCTGTGCCGTCCCGCCCATCAACTACCACCCGAGGAGAGAGCAACATGCGTAAAGCTGATCTAGCGGCCCTTGTAGTGGCGGCCGTGCTGCCCCTGTCGATCCAGGCCGCGAACGAGGTCGAGGTGCGCACGGCTGGGGATCTGCTCAACATCTGCGCGGTCGCGGACGACGACCCCAACGTCGAGGGCGCCCGCGCCTTCTGCTACGGCTTCCTGAGCGGCACCGCGAGCTACCACGCGTCGATCAGCGCGGGCAAGAAGGCCAAGCCCCTGTACTGCCTGCCGGAGGCCGGCGTGACCCGCGCCGAGGGCGCCCGGCTATTCGTGGCCTGGGGCCGCGCCAACCCGCAGCATCTCGGCGAGGGGCCGGTGGACGGCCTGACGCGCTTCGCGGCGGCCACCTGGCCGTGCAAGCCGGCCAAGCGCTGAGTGCGCGCTCGCGGGCACGGGCTCCGGGCTCCGCGATCCGCCATCCCCACTACCAAGAGCACATCGAGTCCTGAGGACCCAGACCATGCGCAACCTGAAGCTTCCCATCGTGATTGCTGTCGCCGCAATGCTCGCGGGCTGCGCCGGCATGTCGGACACCCAGCGGCGGACGACCACCGGTGCGGGCGCGGGCGCCGCGGCCGGTGCGCTGATCGGCTCGTTCAGCGCCAATGCCGGCAAGGGCGCCCTGATCGGCGCCGGTGTGGGCGCGCTCGGCGGCTACCTCTACGACCAGAACCGCAAGAGCCAGGGCTACTGACTACTGCGGCCGGCGCGGGAATCGTGCCGGCGGCAAGCCAGCGGGGGCAAACGCCTCGGGCAGCGCGCTGGCTGTGAGGGGTCTTCGCGCTTGGTCGACGACTGCGGCGCGCCAGACGGTGAGACGATCGACATGACCAACGCTCGGATACTGAGCCCGTCGGCCGCACGAGCATTCACGGCGTCCGTTCGCGGGATTGATCTCAGGTGATGGCCACCTTGCGGGAAACGCTGCTCGACTGGCCATCCTGGCCAACCGTCCGCGCGGGCGCCCTACCGCGCGGGAGACGCTGAACGCCTCAGCGTCGTCTTGGGCGTCAGTCGCCGGTGACTTCCGCCAGGATCGCGCCGACCTGCTGCGGGCGCATCGCAGTGTCGGAGAGGTCCCGGAAGAAGCGCAGCCTCTCGCCGCCGTCGAGCTTGTAGTCCCTGGGCCGGGTCTGGATCAGACGCGCCAGGCGCGCGGGGTCGACCTTGGGCTCGGGGCCGAACAGGATGCGCCCGCCGGCCGGACCGGCCTCGATCTTGCGGATCCCGAACGGCTGGGCCTTGAGCTTGAGCTCGGTGATGGCGAACAGGTTCTTG
>JALOTB010000087.1 GCA_025458165.1 Chromatiaceae bacterium
CCCGCAAACTCCGCCTCTGCCCAGCCCATGACGCCTCCAGTAGCGACCCGAAAGAGACATGTTACGACAGCTACTTAAAGTTGTGTGTAATGGGATGCCTTGATCCCCGTGCCGTGATGCGGGTTGTAGGGAGGACTCCATTCTAGCGGCGGGTCGAGTTTGTCGGCATGGGTCAGAACCAGCACGCGCGGGATTCGGCGCGATGTGCGGTAACCCTCGGTCAACGCGTCGAGCGCGGCCAGCGCCCGTTGATCCGCGCCACGATCCGCGCGATTGGCCGCGGCGATCCACAGCACCAGATCGCTCCGTGCGGCCTGCGCCAGCCAGGGCTCCATCGGCTTGCCGTCGGTGCCGGGGCAGTCGACCAGAATCAGCTTGCCGGCTTTCTCCGACTGAAACTCGTAGGCGCGACAGCCTATGGTTGGGGTCGTCAATAATCCGACCGGCTCTCTGGCCTTACCAATCAGGGCGTTGAGCAGCGCGGACTTGCCGGCATTCCGACGCCCCGCAAGCAATATCGTCAGCGGCTCCGAAGGGGTATCGGCGATGGGCTTCGGCGCGGTCGGCAGCAGCTCATCGGCGCCACGCCGATAACCGCCGGAGTAGAGCTTGATCGCGGTCTCGCCGGCTTGTTCGATCAGCATCGCGCCGATCTGAGCCTTCGCGGTATCACCCACCTCGTGCAACAAGATGCCGCGCAGCTCCGCCAATAGGGCCTGGCCGGGGTTGACCCAGCGTAACAGCCGCCAGGTGCTCAGCAGCCGATCGAACGGACCGGCCAGGCCAGAGAGCTTGACGACCCAGGACAGCTCGAGATGTCGGAGCGCCGGAAATTCACGTAGCATCGATGCGCGCATGCGTTGCGCAAAATCCTCGACCATCAAGAGCAGTTCCGGCAGCGTGAAGCGCCACAAAGCCGCCTGATCGTCAGGGGAATAGGCTTTCGCAACGTCATGAAAGGCGTGTTGTATGAGATGCTGGATCGCCTCGGGGCTGCTCAACTCGTCCGCGCTGACCGCCTCGGCCCGCTGCCGCAGTGCGTGCCTTGCGTTTTGCTCGGCCTCCGACGCCCCTGGGAGGGATAAGAGCCCGGCGGGTCGAGGCAGCTTCGGCCGCGACAGCAGTGATCCCATCAACCATAGGCCGAGCGTGATCAGCAGTACTGAGCCTACCCACCAATACCAGCCCCAACCCTGCTGGGTGATGAACCAAATACCGATCGCCAATCCGGCCAACCAGGGAATCAGGATCAGGGCACCGACCAGCCCCAAGAGCCACAGTTCGCGCTGATGATGGCGCACCAACTCACCCCACCCCGAAGTCCGTGTCATGGCTACCGGTCCTTGCCGTCCCGTTTCTGGGTCTTGTACCGGTCGCGGGCGTCGCGAAGCGCCTCATGGTAAATCGCCTGCAGCTTTTCCCGATCCGGTTCGCGCCCGGCGGCCTTCTCGCCGAAGTAGTAGAGGGCGGCCTCGCCGATTGCCCAAGTGATCGCGAAGGTCCAGGACGCGACGATAGCCGTACCCAAGCCGACGCCTGCCTTCAAGACTTGCTGCACCAGCCAACTTCCGCCGTAGGCCAACCCGAAGCCGGCACCGAGGGTGCCACAGAATTCGCGCCAGAGGTCCCTGTTGGTTGAGAAACCCAGGCGATGCGCAATAAGCGTGACCATCCCCGCCTGCAGACTGGCTGAGCCCAGTCCGCCGAGAACCGGCAACGGCACCGCGTTCGCGGCCGCCGCCGTCATGGCCCACGGCAGGATCACCTTGGCGCGAATCGCGTTTGGCAGGGCGGTATTCGTCCGCAGACCGTCCGAGACTTTCGGCAAGGTCTCCTCGAGCATGTCCCAAAGCCGTTCTGCGCCGTAGTCCGTCGGGGCGACACCCTGCTCGGGCCGCGTGAAATCCAGCGGTACGAACAGCGGCGGCGGGCCCGGTATCCGATCGAACAGCTTGCGCTGGGCCATCATGACGCGACTTAGCTGATGCGGCACTCCAGGCCGCCTTGCGTCCTCAGCGCTGCCGTCGAAGGGGTATGGCTCGATATGCCGCTCGTGGTCGCCATAGCATCGGTGCAGCCCGGTCTGGGCGACCATTACCGGCAATTTCCGATGACGGCCCCGTGCATGGTCGACGGCGTCGATGATCTCGCTGATGTCCAGATCGTCGACCCGCACCACCACCAGCAGCAGATGGGCCTGCTCTCGGGCTTGGGCAAGCTCGGTGCCAGAGTCGCCGTCGGCACACTCCGCGAGACCGCGGGTGTCGAGAAAGCGCAGCACCGGATGCTCCGGCGGAAAACCGTAGATGCGAGTCTCTCGCGTCATCGGCTGGTAGCCGCGGCCGACCTCGTCGTGCCCCTGGCCGGTCATCTCAGCGACGATGCTCGTTTTGCCGGCCTGGGTCTTGCCCAACAGCCAAAGGACCGGCGCGTCAGCGTCGATCCAGTTACGGGCGTGTTCCAGTGCGTCTTGCACGGATCACTCCTTACAGGTCCCGGTCCAGATTCTCAGTACCAGTCGCCGCCGGTTGGCCATCGGCGGTTGCGCGGCCGCGGCCGCGCAGATCCGAACATGCCCAACGAAAGCATCCGGCCCCTCCGTCGAACCAGTGCATCACCCGATTCGCGAGCTTCTGGAGTTGCGGTGGGAGGGCCTGGCAACGCGATGTTCGCTCCGCCCGTCATCGCAGAATCGGTGGCAACGAGCCGACCGCCGTCCTCTTGGGGCCTTGGGCCGCGCTGGGGGTTTCGACAGTCATGGAATACGGCTCGAGGATAGGGATGTCGACGCAGAGTGCGATAGCCAATTCCGTCCCCTGATCGCTGGCAACAGTCGGCCAGCAACGTTCCCGGACGTGCATTCTGAGCGACAGTGTCACAGAAACCGCAGGAGGCGACCACGATGGGGCAGCGGACCGGACTGGACTTGGCCGACTGCAGCAAGGCCGGCCAACGACCCATTCTCACTGGACCGGATTCTCAGCCAAGCTCGCGCGACGAGTTCGCGAACGATGCGGCTTCCGTAGCGTTAGCGCACCACGGACCTGGAAGCTGGGAACGGACGAGAGAACGGGTCCGCCAAAAGACGCGCTCGCGCTGCGATCCAGTGCCTGTTTGAAGACCCGACGCCGTGACCGAAAAGCGCTCTGGAGGGAGCCTCCCACAAGCTACTTTCGCCGCTTGTGGGCTCCACTGCGACCAAGCAAGCATGAAGACCCGTTGGACTGCCTCGGCGGTCCCTGGAAACCCGCTTTCCTTTACCGGTCTGGTTCGTTCCGCACCCCCGACCCTTGGTGCTGCCGCGTCCGCAATCCACCGCGAAGCCGCCGACGCCTCGCAGAGGTTAGGGTCCGGTCTTGGCCGACAGCAGCCGATGTCTCCCCGTCTCCGGGCCCATCCGCAGCGGCGGTTCCCGTCCTGGCTGGTTCATCGGGCAGGAGGCCGGGCACCGGGCTCGACGGTCCAGGGACATCGCGACGAGGGGCAGACCCCGCGGGGGAATCTGACGGGGCCGCAAAGAGCGCCCGCAACCCCCGCCCGCTTCGGCGGAGCGCTTGTTTGCCGCCTGCCCCTGAGGTGCCCGATACCGCTCAGCGCCTCGCAGGTGGAGATTGGAATCTCCGGCGCCGACGTCTAGCAGTCTGTCGCAATTAGCCTTGCGGCGCGCTCCTACGCGACAGCTGGCACGTGGCGGCGGATCGAGCATTCTGGATCTCGTGGAGGCGAAGCAAGAACGGCCAACTCCTGGACAATCAGGTCCGCCAAGTCGAAAGTCCGACACACTGCTCGGGTGGTAGCCGAGATTCGCTCAGATTGTTATCGTCGAAAGCTGCATAGGCGTGCGTTTCCCGTCGATAACGACGATGCCGCTGTCGGTCACATGGTAGTGCTTCTTGTCTTGCTCGTGATCAAAGCCGATCACCGAGCCCTCTGGAATGCGGACGTTCTTCTGCAGAATACAGCGGCGTAGCTTCGAGTTGCGCCCAATATCGCAATTGTCGAAGATTACGCACGCCTCGATCCGGCATCCGGCATGAACGTAGACGTGCCGACCGAGAACGGAGTCCCTGACGAGACCGCCAGAGATGATGCAGCCCCCCGAGACGACCGAATCAATAGCCTGTCCGCGACGATTCTCCTCGTCGAAGGCAAACTTGGCCGGCGGATCCGGATAACTCGCGGTGCGCAGCGGCCATTCGCGGTTGAACAGATTGAGCTCGGGCGAGATGGCGCGGATATCCATGTTGGCCTCGTAAAAGGCATCGAGGGTACCTACATCGCGCCAGTAGGGATGCTTGTCGGGGTCCTCGCCGGGGATCTTGTTCATGTTGAAATTGTAGGCAAACATCTCGGCCCGACCGATGGCCTTGGGCAAGATATCCTTCCCGAAATCATGGGAGCTCTCGGGATCCTCCTGGTCCTCCTCGATCATCTTCAACAGCCTGTCGGTGCTGAAGACATAATTGCCCATGGAGGCGTAGACACGGTTCGAATCGCCCGGCATGGTGGGGGCATCGGCCTTCTTCTCGTGAAAGCCTATGATACGCCCGCTGTCCGTGGCCTCGATTACGCCGAACTCTTTGGCGTACTTCTTGTCTGTCGGCAAGGCCGCAATGGTGACGTGGGCACGCTTTTTCTGGTGATACTCGATCATCTCCCGGATGTTCATGCGGTAGATATGGTCGGCACCGAACACAACCACGACATCTGGAGCGGATTGCTCGATGAGGTTGAGGTTCTGGTGTATGGCATCGGCGGTTCCTCGGTACCACTCCTTGCCCTTGGTGCGCATCTGGGCCGGCACCGGAACCAAGAACTCGCTCTTGAGAATGCCTCCGAACTGCCAGCCATCGCTAAGGTGCTGCAGAAGGGACTGGCTGCGAAACTGGATCAGCACGTAAATGGAGTAAATCCCGGAGTTGACCAGATTGCTGAGCACGAAATCGACAATTCGGTACTTTCCACCGAACGGGACCGCCGGCTTGGCACGTTCACGGGTCAACGGGTATAGCCGCGTTCCCTCGCCTCCGGCTAGAACAAAGGCAAGAACCTTGAGTTGCATCTCTGCCTCCTATGCTTTCAGATGTTGTCGATGCGGCGATCGCTGGGATCGGTCCAAAGGAATTGAAAAAGCCGCCACAGACTGAGTTAATCGGCCAGGTTCGCCCCGGTGAAGGGGACGGGCAAGATCGGGGGGCGATCTGGTAGCGATTGGCCCGGCGTAGATGAGCGAACTTGGGAAGCTGTTTTGAAGCGTTCTTCAGCATCGCGTCCATCGCCGATCGCGCCCGATTTCGCGGGGTCGCGGAGCCGATGCCTGCGTTGCCGCTACCGACATGATCGCACAGCCCCGGCGACCTGGCCGTCGCGTCACAGAGGTCTCAACCTGTCCTTTACGGAGCCGCCGTCATCCCGAGCAAACCGCCCTGTACGAGGTGGTACGGCAGCACCTGAAGACCCACGTCGCGCTGGTGGGTGAAGACGGCTGGGACAGGCACGGAGCGCCGACCACAGCGAATCTGCAGATCCTCCGCTATGTCCGCTGTGGCATCCTAGACGACGGTGGCGCCTGTTCCCAGTGGCTGGACTGCGTACATTCCAGCGCAGTCGGCTCTTGGCCGGGATCGGCCCACCGGCTACGTTCGTCGCAGGATGGTCGGGACCCGGTGCGGCTGTCGCGGCCGGCCACCGGGTCGTGGCATGGCCCCCACTGGAGCGGACTTGCCCGGCTCGCCCGGTTCGGCGCGGAGAGGACAGCGCTGGCGCCCACCCATCCGCTCATCCGGAACCGGCGCGGAGCGTCGCGCCGAACCCAACGCCACAAGCGCCTTGCGCGCGATCCGCGGGTATCGCCGTCGGCGTATTCGGTGGTGCCGGAACCCGCCCGTGCGCCTACGACTTGGACAGGGGCCGGGTCGCCACGGCTTCGTCGGCGGGCAACAATGCTGCCACGCCCGCCTTCGCCCGCTTGGCCTGGTACAAGGCCGCATCGGCCTGCTCGAACAGGGCGCGCGGGCTGTCCGCCTCGGTGGGCGTGACGGTGCACACCCCGAAGGTCAGCGTGGGGAATGAGTCACCTGCCATCCTCTCCTGCACCAGACCTTGGCGACCCTCGCGGATACGCGCCACGACGCTGTCGGCACCCGGTCGATCCGTGCCCGGGGCGACCACCGCAAACTCATCCCCACCGAGGCGGGCGACGAGATCGGTGCGACGGCGGGCGACCTGCACCAACAGGCGCGCCACAGCGCGGAGAATGTCGTCGCCCACGGCGTGTCCGTGACGATCGTTGTACGCCTTGAAGTCGTCGATGTCGGACAAGATCAGGGTCAGAGGGCTTCCCGTGCGAACCGCGCTGAGCCGCTCCTTTTCCAGAAACTCATCAAACGCCCGGCGGTTGGCGATGCCGGTCAGATGGTCGGTGAGGGCATGGCACTGTCGGGTCAGGGATGTGACGATCGATGCGTGGGTAAACGTGTAGATCTGCCGGGACAGGACAAACAGCAAGGCGTAGTACAGCGGAATGACGGCGGCGACCGCGGCGTGAGAGGCCCCCTGGTCGGTGCCCAGTTGGATGGCTAACGGCACGATGATCGGCAGGGCGAACACCGGGTAGGCGAAGCGATGGAAGGAGAGCAGGGTGGTGGAGGCCGCGGTGATGGCCACCAGGATCAGCGCCAGGAAGAGGCTGTAGGCGGGCTGTCCCGGAACGTAGAACAGCACCGCCGCGGTTGCCCACAGCAGCGCGGAGAGGACCGTGGAGCCGATCAGGAGGGTCTCCTGCTTGGTGACCTGGGCGTCATCGGGCGGCTTACGGGCCAGTCGGCGGCCGGTCAGCCAGCGGCCGACATTGAACAGGATCACGAGGGCAAGCCAAGCGGCGAGCGGTTGCTGAGGGACCACCGACCACAACCCGACGGCCAAGGTCGCGCCAGCGGAGACGTTCGCCAACAGCACGATCAGGGAGTGTCGGAAGATCGCCTGCAGATGAGCCGCTCGCGCGAGCCGCTCCAGCTTCCCCTCTGGATCCTTTGGCCACTCAGTGCACGGGTCGCTGGGCACAGACTGGCTTGATGGCATGCTCGCTGCCCCGATCCCTACCGATCGGCGGGAGGCCGCCGGTGCCTCCTGAGTCTAGACGCTCGGGGAGGAGGTCCTACCGGACGGCCGCGAGACCGTGACGCGGTTCACGTTTCGGCTCCCAGCACCTCCGCGTCGGCCGCCTCCCCTTACCATGCGGAGCCAACCCAGCGCCAAACGGAGCTTCACACTGGAGAGGGACGCGAGCTCCGGTCTTGGCGGACCCCAGCCCATCGACTGCCCCAGGCGGCGTACTGTCAGGATGCTTTGCCTCGGACGACGCCTCGTGGGGTTGGGCCGCGCGTGGTTCGAGGCCCCAGCCTGTCGACCCAATCGCGAACACGCTGAAGACGTCCCGAAATTCTTGTGCGGCGAATACTGGTAACGGCGTCTATGTGTGGTTGCAAACGATGTGAAGTACCGATCGCGACCCCAGGGCTACCATCGGTTGAAGCCGCCGGTTGCTTCACAGTGTTTGAGGGGTGGCGGGACTGCTCAAGTACGTCAGGGGCCGGTCAGCGGGGGTCACCGCATCGGGCGCACTCAGCCGCGCGAACGTTCTCCCGCACCAGCTCTTGCGAAGCTGAGCGCTCGGCTCGGGGGAAGATCGCACTGTCCGCTTCTTCCTGAGACTCCGTGGAAGCACACGGCGACTCCTACGACCGGGATACTCTGTGAAGCCTCCGCGCTGTCCGCCGGACCGTAGCCCAGCCGCCATCCCGACTTCCCACTCTTGGCGATTTCAAACGGCACATAGTTGCGAGCTACACCTAGACGCCGTGAGCGGTCTCCTGAACCGCAACGGCGATGCGCTCATGCTCGGGGAGCCACTCCCGGTTCTCGCGGTACCAGGACTGGGCACCGGGCCGCACGATGACGAAAAAGTCGTGATCGGAGAAGCGCTCCGGGAGATGCTCGCGTGCCGCCATGGACCCCGGCGCAACCAGCGCCAGGACGTCCCCGTACTGGCTCAGCCGGTCGGTCAGGGTCTCGGTGAATCGTTGGCAATCTATCGGGTCCAGGCGGCTCTCCGTTCTCTGGGTTCCACTGGTCTCACCGCGCCGACAGCCTAGCCGATCAGCAGCACCTTGGCGCCGCGCACAGGCCCTCGCTTCAACTCCAGGAGGGCGCGGTTGGCCTCGGCCAGGGGATAGGTCTGGACCTCGGGGCGCAGCGGCACCCGGGCCGCGAGCGGCAGAAACTCGGCGATGTCCCAGTGCGTCACGTTGGCCACTGTCTTGATCTCCTTCTCCAGCCACAGGTGGTCCTGGTAGCTGATCCGGAGCAGGGCCTCCTTGTCGCGCTCCTCCTTGCGGATGGCGTTGATCACCAGCCGGCCCCCGGGCCTCAGATTGGCCAGGGCCTCCACCACCGGCAGCCAGGCGGGGGTGGGTGTCGATGATGGCATCCAGGGCCTCGGGGGCCCGCTCCGTGGTCTCGCCGGCCCAGGCGGCCCCCAGCTCCAGGGCGAAGGTGCGGGCCCCCGCGTCGCGGGCGAACACGAAGATCCGTGTGTGCGGGTAGAGTCGCCGGCAGATCTGGAGCACCAGATGGGCGGATCCTCCAAAGCCGGTGAGGCCCAGGGCCTGGCCATCGGCGATTCCGGTCAACTTGAGGGAGCGATAGCCGACGGCCCCGGCACAGAGAAGCGGCGCGGCCTCAATGTCGGAGAAGACCCCAGGAATCGGGTACGCGTAGGCCTCCGGGACCGTCATCAGCTCCGCGTAGCCGCCATTCAGGTCGCGACCCGTGGCGCAGAACCCGCGGCTCAGGTTCTCCTCCGGGGTGCCGGAGGATGAATGGATCCAGCCGACACCCACCCGATCGCCCAAGTGGAAGCGGGTGGCCCCCACCCCCAACCGATCCACGCGCCCGACCACCTCGTGACCCGGCACCACCGGGAGCCTCGGCGGCGGGGTCCGGCCCTCGATCTCATCGAGCTCCGTGTGGCAGACGCCGCACGCCGAGACGCGAATCCGGATCTCGCCCTTACCCGGCACGGGCTCGGGCAGCTCGACTGGCTCGAGCGGCCCAGAGCCGTCCTCTAGGGGACCGATGTGATTGATCACCATGGCCTTCATGATTGGTTCACCGACGTGAATCACCTCGACGCCACCCCCGGGGTGGCCCCATCGCAAGCACATCAGGGCAAGGGTTTGCGCCTAAGCGATGCCCCGCCCCCCGGCAACCGACCCTGGAAACATAGCCCAGGCCCGGGGTCCCGGGGACGCGGATCGGGCCTTGTCACGTATCATGGTCGCCAGGCTCGGAGGCGAGGGCAGGTCCATGACCCGCAGCGCACAGCACTTCGACGTCGTCATCATTGGGGCCGGTCCCGCGGGACTCTTCGCGGCCCTGACCCTCGCGCCCCGCCTGCGGGTCCTGGTGATCGACCGCAAGGACCGTCCCGGTGGCGCCGGCGGGGCCACGGACGGAAAGCTCAACCTCTCGCCCCACATCGGCCTGGACCTGGATGAGCTGCGGCTCAGTGAGGAGGCCGCCGAGGGCTACATCGCGACGGTGGATCGGGTCTTCCTGGAGCACGGGGCGGACCCGACCCTGCACGGCACGGATGCGGGGCGCATCCAAGGCTGGCTGGAGCGGGTCTCCTGGGTCCGGCGCCGGACTCCCAAGGGGGGCTGGGACATCACCCTGGTCCCGGTGCGGCAGCGTCACATGGGCAGCGACTTCGCCCACCAGGTCTCGGCGGCCCTGGCCGGGACCATCCGGCGGCGCGGTGGGATGCTGCTCCTCGAGACCGAGATCCTCGACCTGCGGCTGGGGGAGGGCGGGGACCTGCTGGTCGATACCAGCCGGGGCCCGTTCCACGGGCGCTTCCTGCTCGCCGCCCCCGGGCGCGAGGGGGCCTATTGGTTCCGGGAGAAGGCCAGGGCCCTGGGGGTGGAGACCGGCCACGGGGCCATCGACATCGGCTGCCGGGTGGAGGTGGCCTCGGCGGTCTATGACGAGATCACCGCCGTGCTCTATGACCCCAAGCTCATCTTCACCACCCCGACCTACCAGGACCGCACCCGCACCTTCTGCACCAACCCGGGTGGCCGGGTGCGGGTGGAGCAGCACCAGGGCTTCCGCCTGGTGAACGGCGACGCACTTAAGGCCAACAAGACCGCCAACACCAACTTCGCCCTGCTCAACACGGTCACCATGACCGAGCCCCTGCAGGACACCACCGCCATGGGACAGCAGGTGGCCCGATTCGCCAACTTCTGGGGCGGGGGCGAGAGCCTGATCTGCCAGCGCTGGGGGGACCTGATGGCGGGCCGCCGCTCCAAGCGGCAGGGCTTCTACTCTGCGAGCCTGGGCTTCGACAAGCTGACCCCAACCCTGCCGCCCGGGCCGGGCGTGACGCCGGGGGACATCTCCTTCGCCTATCCGGGACGGATCGTGCGCAACCTCCAGGAGAGCCTGGAGCTCCTGGCGCGGGTGATCCCCGGTGTCGCCCATCCCTCCACCGTGATCTATGTCCCCGAGATCAAGTTCTATGACGTGCGCTACCCCACCAGCCTGGACCTTGAGACTGGGGTCCCTGGTCTTTTCGTCGCCGGGGACGGGGCGGGAAAGTCACGGGGGATCGTCGGCGCCGCGGTCAACGGCCTGATGGCGGCGGAAGGGATTCTGGCACGGGCCGGGCTCGGATAGCCCCCTGTCTGCCGCCGCTCCAGGGGCCAGGGACACCCCAGGCTGCGGAGGTCACCGGAACGGCCGGCGTGTTCAAACGCAGGCAAACTTGGCTTGAAGATCTGGTTCCACCAATTCGCTTTGCTTTCCCACCGCACGGCAATGCACTCGGGCCACCTCTGTGGTGGGCCCCAATCGGAGCTGGCACTGTCTCCCTTGTCCTTGGAGTTGCCATTCAACCCCGCCCTGCCCAGGGCCGGCTAAACGCGCTGAGCTGCCGCTCAACCTCGGCCTGTCCGGGGGCGGCATTTACGCGCTTTGCCGACGCTCGCTGTCTCGCCCCCGATGGATCGCTTCGCCCCAATGCCGACACCGCACCGAGCGACCGACATGACCGCTATCGTTCGGATGACGGACGCAGCCGGCTTCGGCCTGCTGGCCCGTCCAAGGTTGTCGTTGAAGCAGCAAGGGACTACAGGATAGCCTTGACGGGCGCGTTGGTTTTGCAGGGGTGTACATACGCGAGCCGACGCCGAGCAAAGCCGCTCGCCGAGGAGGCCAGCGTCCCCGATGAACACGTCGACAGGAGATAAGGGATCGTCGCTCAAAGAAGCGCTCAGCGACACCTTATCCTACGTCGAGAGCATCGTCGACACCGTGCGCGAACCGTTGGTGGTCCTCGACGACCGCCTACGGGTGCGGAGCGCCAACCGCTCCTTCTACCAGACCTTCCGGGTGTTGCCGCAGGAGACCGAGGGTCAGCTCCTCTACGACCTCGGCAACGGCCAGTGGGACATCCCCCGCCTGCGCACCCTGCTCGAGGAGATCCTGCCCCAGGATACCTCGTTCGACGACTACGAGGTCACGCACGACTTCCCCGACATCGGACCCAAGGTCATGCTGCTCAACGCCCGCAGGCTCCGCCAGGCGGGGGGCGAGCTGATCCTGCTGGCCATCGAGGATATCACCGAGCGGCGGCGGGCCGAGGCGGAGCGCCAGGCGCTGGAGACCCGCTTCACCTCCCTGGTGAAGAACATCAAGGACCACTCCTTCTTCACCCTCGACCCCGAGGGCCGGGTTGCCAGCTGGAACGCCGCCGCCGAGCACATCCTGGGCTACACCGAGGCCGAGGTGCTCGGGCGGCACTTCTCGTTCATCTTCACCGCGGAAGACCAGCAACAGGGCCTGCCCGACACCGAGCTGCGGATGGCCCGAGAGCGCGGCCGCGCCGACGATGAGCGTTGGCACCTGCGCAAGAGCGGGGAGCGGTTCTGGGACCTGGGCATCGTTACTGCGCTACACGACGCCGAGGGCCGACTGACCGGCTTCTCCAAGATTCTGCGGGACATGACGAAGTGGAAGCGGGCGGAAGAGCGCTCGCGCGAGAGCGAGGAGCGCTTGCGTCTGGTATGGCGGGCAACACGCGACACGATCTGGGACTGGGACGTCGAGAATGACCGGCAGCGATGGAGCGAGGCTGGCGCCGAAGCGTTCGGATGGGCCGACGCCGTCGAGGCGCCGCAGAATGCGGAATGGTGGACGGAGCGCGTGCATGGCGAGGATCGGCAGCGGGTCGCCGAGGGTTTCCAGCGGGCGCTTGACGATCCGAGGTGCGAGCGCTGGCAGGACGAATACAGGTTCCTACGCCGTGACGGCAGCGTCGCCGACGTGCTCGACCGCGGCTTCATCTTGCGCGACGCCTCGGGCAAGCCCAGGCGCATGATTGGCGCGATGCAGGACATCACCAAATACAAGCAGGCCGAGACCGCAGCACTGGCCGCCGAGGAGCTGGCACGCCAGCGCCTTTCGGAGCTGCGGGATCTCTACGACAGCGCGCCCGTGGGCCTGTGCCTGCTCGACCGCGACCTGCGCTACCTGCGCATCAACCAGCGATTGGCCGAGATCAACGGCATCCCCGCGTCCGACCACATCGGCAAGACCTTGCGCGAGCTAATCCCGGCCCTCGCGGACACGGTCGAGCCATTACTGCGCCAGGTCGTGGCGACTGGCGAGACCCTGCTCGACGTCGAAGTCGTCGGCGAAACGCCATCCTCTCCCGGACGCGAGCGAAGCTTTCTGGAGCAATGGCTGCCGGTGAAGGATTCCGCTGGGCGCGTCACGGGCGTCAGCGTCGTGGTCGAGGAGACGACCGACCGCAAGCAGGCCGAGGAGGCGTTGAAAGAGGCCGATCGCCGCAAGGACGCCTTCCTCGCCACCCTGGCCCATGAGCTGCGCAACCCGCTCGCGCCGCTCCGCAACGGCCTCGACCTGCTGCATGCGCTGCGTGGCGATGCAGCCGCCGGCGGAGAGGCCCTGCGGATCATGGACCGCCAGCTCAGCCACCTGGTGCGTCTCGTCGACGATCTGCTGGACGTCTCGCGCATCAGCCGTGGGAAGATCCGGCTGCAGAAGGAGCGGCTTGATCTGGCGGAGATCATCGAGGCTGCGCTGGAGATGAGCGAGAGCGAGCTCAGCCAGGGCGACCGCCACCTCACCGTCAGCGTGCCCTCGCAGCCCCTGCCGGTGGAGGGCGACCGGGTCCGGCTGGTGCAGGTCGTCTCCAACCTCCTGAACAACGCCGCCAAGTTCACCGACGTGGGTGGGCACATCGACCTGCGCGTGGTGCCCGCGGGGGATCGGGTCGAGATCGAGATACAGGATGACGGGCGCGGGATCCCCGCGAGCCGGCTCAGCGACATGTTCGAGATGTTTGCCCAGGACGAGCCTGGACGGACTGGAGGACTCGGCATCGGTCTCAACATCGTTCGGAGCCTGGTGGCGATGCACGGCGGTACGGTACGCGCGGACAGTGGGGGCCCCGGGTGCGGTGCCACCTTCACCGTCACCCTGCCGCTCTGCCGCGGCGCGCCGCAGCAGCCCACCTCGCGCAAGACGACAGCGACGGACCTCCTCCCGCCGACACGCCGTGTCCTCGTGGTCGACGACAGTCGGGCCATCACCGAGGTCCTGCGCCTGCTCCTCACGAAGCTCAAGGCGGACGTACGGGTTGCCCACGACGGTGCGGAGGCCCTCCGGATCTGTGCGGACTGGCAGCCGACTCATGTCCTGATGGACTTGGGCATGCCCGGCATGGACGGCTTCGAGGCCGCTCGCCGGCTACGTGCCAGCCACCCCGACCGTGCCTTCCGCCTCGTCGCTGTCACCGGCTGGGGGCAGGGCAAGTATCGGCAACAGGCGCGGGAGGCGGGGTTCGACCAGTACTTCGTCAAGCCGGTGGGGGTCCGAGAGCTGAAGACCATCCTCTCCAGCTAGGTCCCCAAGACGGTTTGGGCCGGTGTCCGATCGGCGCGGCAGTGTCCGCACAGCAACGTGGACCGGCCACTCAGAGTGCTCGGGCGGTTGACTGGTCCTGGCCGGGACCTGCCGGGAGCGGTCTTTGGGCGAGGGTGCCAGAAAGGTTTGCGGTCCACCGCGAGGGAGGGCGGCCAACAACGGCGGTCCTGGCCGG
>JALOTB010000088.1 GCA_025458165.1 Chromatiaceae bacterium
GACCGCTAGACGCACGCACTCGGCGGGCAGTCCGGGTCACTCCTTCCCTTTTCTATTGATCGTGGAGCGTAAACCTTGGCCCGCCGGCTGACAATCGCCTGGCGCATCACGCCGACCACGGGGCCGGATCTGTCCCCTCCCACGGCGGGCCAAGGAGTGGGCAACGCCGGTCGTCGCCCAGCCGTACCGCAGACCCTGGTGGCGCCCCCTCGTTCGGCCGGCGCAGCAACGGCGAGGTCGCCGCACATCACGCGGGAGACCAGGCGAATCCCCCGCGATCATTCGGGCCTGCCGCTGGCTCGCGGCCGAGCACGTCAGATCGAAAACCAGGAGCCGGACCAGCATCCCCGCGTCGGGCACCTCCGGCGGTTAGTCGGTCCACCCGCAGGCGGCGTCGACCGAGGGCGTCCAGGGCTTTGCGGGTATTGTCCAGCCACGCGGAACGGGCGTTGGAGAGGTTCGTCACAGTGCGCGCCTGCAACTCGGCCGCGTGCTCGTGCTTCGGGGTCAGCCGGTCCGGGTGGCCGGGTACCGCCCCGAGGACTCGGTCGACCCACTCGGGCGGGTTCAACCGGCGCTCGCTCAGCAGGTTGACCCGATGGAATGCGAGTGACGCCTGGGTCAGACTCAGGGCACACTTCCCCGACACCTGGCGACGAGTGGTCGCTGGGTGATGGGTAGCTCAGCCTCAGCGGACCATACGGAGCGCGTATCTTGAGACGGCGACAGCCCCACTCCTTCGTTGAGCTCGACGGACCGGGGCGCGAGCGCACCGTCTCCGGCACCATTTTCGCGGACCCCGGGCGGCACTGATGGGCTTTCTCGATCACATCCGCGCCTGCAACCGCTGGGACCCGACCCGATTCATCCCCTGGCAGATCGACGGGGACCGGCTCGGGTTGGTGCGCTGCGACTTCGCGCCCCATCTCCGCGCCTGGCCCGGGGTCTTCCGGGTCGAGCCCGAGACGCTGACCTGGGTCCACCCGGCCGCCGGCCCCGAAGAACGCAGCGCGGTCCTCCACGACCTGCTCGGCGAGCTTCACGCCCAGGGCCTGATCGCCCGCTGGCAGGGCGAGCGCTATCCGGTCTTCACCACGGACCGCAGCCGGCCACGGCTCCTGATCGACCGCGCCTGGGCTCCGCTCTTCGGGGTGCGCGCCTTCGGCCAGCACCTGAACGGCTATGTGCGCGAGGGTGCAGCACTCAGGCTCTGGATCGCCCGGCGCGCAGCCGACCGGCGCCATTATCCGGGCCGCCTCGACAACCTGGTCGGCGGCGGACTGCCCTGGGGCCTGAGTCTCGCGGAGAACCTGCGCAAGGAGTGTGAGGAGGAGGCCGGCATGGTCCGCGACCTCGCGGATCGCGCGACCCCGGTCGGCGCGGTGAGCTACTGCCGGGAGGCGGACGGGGGCCTAAAGCCCGATGTCATGTATTGCTACGACCTGGAGCTGCCCGCCGACTTCACCCCGGTCGGCACCGACGGCGAGGTCGAGGCCTTCTACCTGATGCCGGTCGAGGAGGTCCTCGCGATCGTGCGCGACACCGAGGAGTTCAAGCTCAATTGCAACCTGGTGATCACCGACTTCCTGATCCGCCACGGGTACCTTACCCCCGAGACGCCGGACTACTTGGAGATCCTCCACGGGCTGCGCGGCCCACTGCCTTGAGCCAGGGCGCGCGACACCCTTTTCTCGGGATCGGACGCACCTACATAGGAGCGGGTCGGGTGTGGATGTGCGCCTGATCCAGGTCACCCGAGCGGCCTCAGCCCATCGGACGGTACATCCAAGCCGCGCGCGATCACCAGCCAGCGAGCCGAGAGTCATGACTCTGACCCCAATCGCCCGTCACTCGACCGTCCCCGTCCACGTTGGCGGCATCTTGGTCGGCGGCGGCGCGCCGATCGTCGTCCAGTCGATGACCAACACCGACACCACCGATGTCGGCTCCACGGTCGCCCAAGTCGCGGAGCTCGCCCGTGCCGGCTCGGAGCTGGTGCGGATCACGGTCAACACCGAGTCCGCCGCACGTGCCGTGCCGCTGATCCGCGAGGCCCTGGATGCGCAGGGCATCGGCGTCCCGCTGATCGGCGATTTCCACTTCAACGGACACCGGCTGCTCACCGACTACCCCGAGTGCGCCGAGGCGCTGGCCAAGTACCGCATCAACCCCGGCAACGTCGGCCGCGGGGAGAAGCGCGACAGCCAGTTCGCCACCATGATCGAGATCGCCTGCCGCTACGACCGGCCGGTGCGCATCGGAGTCAACTGGGGCAGCCTCGACCCCGAGCTGATCGCCCGCCTAATGGACGAGAACGCCCGCCTGCCCAATCCGCGCGACGCCGATGAGGTGATGCGCGAGGCGATGGTCACCTCGGCCGTCGAGAGCGCGCGGCGAGCCGAGCAGCTCGGGCTCGGGCGCGACCGCATCCTGCTGTCCTGCAAGATGAGCGGGGTGCAGGACCTGATCGCTGTCTACCGCGCCCTCGCCGCTCGCTGCGACTACGCCCTGCACCTCGGGCTCACCGAGGCCGGTCTCGGCTCAAAGGGGATCGTCGCCTCGACCGCGGCACTCGCCGTGCTGCTCCAGGAGGGGATCGGCGACACCATCCGCATCTCGCTCACCCCGGCCCCGGGCGAGTCGCGCACCCGCGAGGTCATCGTCGCCCAGGAGATCCTTCAGACCATGGGGCTGCGCTCCTTCGCGCCCATGGTCACCGCCTGCCCCGGCTGCGGGCGTACCACCAGCACCCTGTTCCAAGAGCTGGCGCAGGACATCCAGGACTATCTGCGCGACCAGATGCCGATCTGGCGCGAGGAGTACCCCGGCGTGGAGTCGATGCAGGTCGCCATCATGGGCTGTGTGGTGAACGGACCCGGCGAGAGCAAGCACGCCAACATCGGCATCAGCCTCCCAGGGACCGGCGAGCGGCCCTCGGCCCCGGTCTATGTCGACGGCGAGAAGGTCGCCACCCTGAAGGGGCCGCAAATCGCCGAAGAGTTCACCCGCATGGTCGAGGCGTACGTCCAGAGCCGCTACCGCCGGCCGGCGAGCCCCAGCGGGTCCGCGACCGCCCCCGGGCCCTGAGGGCGCCAGCTAATGCACCGCGGCCGCCGGGCTCGTCCCCTACCCGATCACCAACCACCACGAGCAGGAGACCAACACCCCATGAAACGATCCGCACTCGCTGCCGTCATCGCCCTCGCCGTCGCCGCACCCGCCTCGGCCCAGGAGGTCGTCACCGTCAAGCGCCTGTCGCTCGACATGGCGACCAAGGCGGCTCAGGCCACCATCGCGGCCTGCCGCGAGAAGGGCATCCAGATCGGCGTCACCGTCGTCGACCGCGAAGGCACGGTCCAGGTGACCCTACGCGACACCATCGCCGCCCCGATCACCGCCCCCATCAGCGAAATGAAGGCCTTCACCGCCGTGAACTTCAACGCCCCAACCTCCGCCCTCGCCGCCCGTGCGGACAGCCCGGTCGGCCGCATCGACGGGCTGGTGATGTCCGCCGGCGGCCTGCCCATCCAGGCCGCCGGCGCCCTGCTCGCCGGCATCGGCGTCAGCGGTGCCCCCGACGGCGAGACCGACGAGGAATGCGCGCAGGCCGGCATCGACAAAATCCAGGGCGACCTCGAGATGGCGCTCTGACCCCCGTGCTTGAGAGGCGCAACGCATGCGCCGCGCCTCTCAAGCACCCCCTTCTCTACCCAGTTCCTCGCTGCCATCGGCGAGTAGCCCCAGGAACGCCAGGTCAAGCCCTCGTTGGCCGTCGCGGACCGGCGCACCCTTCGGCTTGGCGGCGATAAGGACCTAGCCGACCTTCAGGAAACGCCCATCAATTCAGCGTCTTGCGCGCTGCGCGACTTTTTCGCCTTAACGCGCGAGATCCTTCGACCGCGATAGATGACGGCCATGTCCTACCTCGACGACCCCCGCGTCCTGTTCGCCGCGGAACGCACCCTGCTCGCCTGGAACCGCACCGCCATCGCGCTCATGGGGTTCGGCTTCCTGGTTGAGCGTTTCGGGTTGTTCTTGCACATCGTGGTCGCCAGTCCGACCGAGCCCATACACCGGGGGACCTCCCTGGTGCTGGGGGTGGCCTTCATCCTGCTCGGCGTCGCACTTCTGTTCTACTCCGCCTGGCAGTACCGGCGGGTGGTCAAGCAGCTCGGGCCGGGCGAGCTGCCGACGGGCTACCACGCCGGATTCGCTGTCCTGGTCAATCTCGGGGTCGGCCTGCTGGGTCTGGCCCTCGCCGCCTATCTGGCCCTGGTCACAGGCGAGCAGAAGACGGCTTGGGAAACCCAGCCGCCCGCGCCGGAGCGTTCGGTCGAGCGGCCCGCCGGCTCGCCGCACGGGCAAGCCCCGGTGGCCTCGATCGCCCCAAGCCCTTCCCCTCCCTAACGCTCTGGATCTGTCGGAGCGGAATGCCCACGGGCTTGGACCGCCTGTCTTGCGGGGCAACCGCTCGCTGCGCGGCCATCGGCGCGAGCTCGCCGAGGGTGGGCACTCACCCGAATCCGTGAGCGGCACAGGCCCCAGCATCTAGGGCGCCGGGTTATGCGTTGAACGGCATTCTGCTACGCTCCGCATCAGCCCGGACACCGCATCATGATCCGCTGCCACCTTTCCACCCTCATGGGCCGCGATAAGCTCCGGATCGCGGAGGTTGCCCGGCGCACCGGGCTCAACCGCAGCACCATCACCGCCCTCTACAAGGAGACGGCCACACGGGTCGATCTCCCGGCCGTCGAGCAACTCTGCCGCCTCTTCAACTGCCAGGTCGGCGACCTGTTCGAGGTTGTCGACGACGGCCGCGAGGTGACCCCGTGACGCTCGGCGCCGCCCGCTGGCACGTCATCGCCGAGTCGAGCTTCGCCTGGGAACGCGAGGCGCTGGAGTGGCTCCGCACCCAGCTTCCTGATTACGGCCCCTGGCACGTCTGGACCAACTTCGAGTTCATCGACGACGAGGGCAAGGTCAACGAAGTCGATGCCCTGGTGCTCTCCCCTGCCGGCCTCTTCCTCGTCGAGATCAAGAGCCGTCCCGGGGTGCTGACCGGCGACGTGCATAGCTGGACCTGGAACACTGACGGCCGAACCGCTACGGTCGACAACCCGCTCATCCTCACCAACCGAAAAGCCAAGCGTCTGGCGAGTCTGCTCAAGCGGCAGCCGGCCATCACCAAGGCCAAGATCCGCCTGCCGTTCGTCGAGCCGGCGATCTTCCTCTCGTCCACCAGCCTGTCCTGTCGCCTCGAAGGGCTGGCCAAATCGGCCGCCTTTCAGCGCGGCCGGCCCGGCGCGCTGGACGACCCGGGCATCGTCGGCGCATTGGCCAACGGCATCACCAACCGCTCGCTGACGACGGTCGACGCGCCGCAGGCGCGCGCCATCGCGCGCGGCCTCACCGAGGCCGGCATCCGCCCCTCCAACAAGCACCGCCAGGTGGGCGACTACCGGCTCGGCAAGCTGCTGTCCGAGGGCGAAGGGTTTCAGGACTGGGAGGCCCAGCACGTCAGCATCGACAGGGTGCACCGTCGTGTCCGCATCTACACCATCGCAACGGCCTCCAGCCCCGAGATCCGCGCGGCCCGGGTGCGGCAAGCGCGCCGCGAGTTCGAGATCCTCGAAGGCATCGATCACCCCGGCATCCTCAAGGTCAAGGACTACAAGGAGACCGAGCTCGGCCCGGCCCTGATCTTCGATCACGACCCCAAGGCGGTACGCCTGGATCACCTGCTGCGCGACCACGGCAAGGACCTGTCGATCACGCAGCGCCTGCAGCTCGTGCGTGACGTCGCCGAGACGCTGAAATACGCGCACGGCAAGCGCCTTTACCACCGCGCGCTAGGGCCGCAGAGCATCCTGGTGCACGGATTCGACAGCGGCGCGCCGCAGTTGCGATTGATGAACTGGCAGACGGCGTCGCGCAATGTCGGCGAATCCGCCTCGCCTTTCACCGTGCACCGCACGACCGGCACCCAGCACGTCGAGGACTATGTCGAGGACCCCGGGCTGGTCTATCTCGCCCCGGAGACGACCCGTGCGGACCCCGCGCTTGGCGCCAGCCTCGACGTGTTCTCGCTGGGCGGCATCGCCTACCACATCTTCAGCGGCCAGCCGCCCGCCGAGTCCGTGCTCGACCTGGCGGAGAAGCTGCGCGTCGGCCAGGGCCTGCGCCTGTCGGACGTGATGGACGGCTGCGGCGCTCGGCAGCAGGAGCTGATCCAGTTCGCCACCTGTCCCGAGGTGCTCGCCCGCTACGACTCGGTGCAAGGCTTCCTGGACGACCTCGATCGGGTCGAGGACGAGCTCACCACGCCCGATCCGGAAACGACGGTCGACCCCAGCGTCGCGAGCACGGGCGACCGCCTGGAGGGCGGCTTCACCGTCGTCAAGCGCATGGGGCGCGGCTCGTCCAGCGACGCCCTGCTGGTGCGCAAGGACGGCGGCGACGAGGAGTACGTCCTCAAGGTCACCTGCGACTTGGCCCACAACGACCGCCTGGCCGCCGAGGGCGAGGTGCTCGCGCGGCTGCATCACCAGAACATCGTCGCCCACCGCGAGACGCTCAGGGTCTCCGGCCGCACTGCCCTGCTGCTCAAGAGCGCCGGCTCCCGCACCCTGGCCGAGAAGCTCAAGGACGAGGGGCGCCTGTCGCTCGACATGCTGCAACGCTTCGGCGAAGAGCTGATCGAGGCGGTCAACCACCTCGAAGCCGAGGGCGTCGCCCACCGCGACATCAAGCCCGAGAACATCGGCATCGCCGAAAACCGCAACGGCAAGTTGCAGCTCGTGCTGTTCGACTTCTCGCTGTGCCGCACGTCGGCCGACAACATCACCGCCGGCACGCATCCCTACCTGGACCCGTTGCTGTCGTTGCGCCGTCCGCCACGCTGGGACCTGTATGCCGAGCGCTTCGCACTGGCCGTCACCCTCTACGAGATGGCGGTCGGGCAACCGCCGGTCTGGGGCGACGGGCAAACCTCGCCGGCCATGCTCGACGTCGAGGCCAGCATCGAGAGCGATGTCTTCGACCCGGTCACGCGCGAAGGCTTCACCGCGTTCTTCGCCAAGGCGTTGAGGCGCGACTACCGCGAGCGCTTCGACAACGCCGAAGACATGCTGCGCGCCTGGCGCGCGATCTTTGCCGCTCGGCAGACGGTTCATCCCGGTGAGACCGCCGCCGCCGAGGGCCTGGCCGCCATCGCCATGACGGCCACGCCGCTGACCACGATGGCCGAGCTGGGCTACAGCCTCGAAGCGCAGGACGTGCTGGAGCGCATGGGCATCCACAACGCCCGCGAGCTGCTCGCCGTCGATCGCATCCGCTTCCGCTACCTGCGCGGTGTGGGCGACAAGATCCGCAAGGAGATCCGCCTCACCGCCAAGGAGCTGGCGCGCCTGCGCCCCGACCTCACCCAGGGTCGCAGCACCGCGCACGACGCCGACGAGGAGGCCGGCGGTGCCGTCAGCGTCAATGAACTGGCGGCGCAACTGCTGCCGCGCCGACCCGCCGGTGACGACCGCCCGGAGGAAGCCGCCCTCGCCCACTACCTGGGGCTCGACGACAGCGTGCCGGCCGACGCCTGGCCCAGCCTGGGCGAGTCCGCCCACGCCAATCAGGTCGACCGGGGCACGCTGACCGCCGCGCTCATCAAGGCCCGCGAGCGTTGGCTCAAGAACCCGGCCTTTACCGAGCTGCGCCAGCAGCTCGACACCTTGCTGCGCAGCCAGGGTCAGGTGATGAGCGCCGCCGAGAGCGCGCTGGCGCTGCTCGCCTTGCGCGGCTGCGCGGCACAGGACGACGCCGAGCGCCTGCGCCAGGCGAGCGCCGTGCTGCGGGCCGCGGTGGAGGCGGAGTCGCACCTCGACCAGCCGCGCTTCGAGGCCTTCGACCACCAGCCCTGCGCCCTGATCGCCACCGCCTCGGCCTGGGCCGACTACGCCCGTCAGCTCGGCGCCGCCGCCGATGCCTGCGCGCTCGCCGATCCCCTGCTCCCGCCGCCTCGGGTGGTGGAGACGCTGGAAGGCGTGCCCCTGCCCCCTGCGCTGGTCAACGAGGCCGCACCCGCCCTGGCGCTCGCGCCCACGCGGCTGCTGCGTCTGGCCGTATCGGCCTCGCGCAAGGCCGCGCTGTCGAGCCGACAGGAGATCTACCCGCGCGGCATGGCGCCTTTGCAGGCCCTGCGCCAGTCCTTGGGCGCGCTGGTCGGCGCGCCGCAGCTCGCCGTGCGCGACATCCAGGACCGCGTGCGCGGCCGCTACCCCGAGGCCGCCCCGCTGCCCGGACGTCCCGAGCTCGACCGGCTGCTCGAAGAGGCCGCTGCCCCGCTGACCTGGGACGCTTCGGCCGCACAGGGCGCCGGGGCCTACCGCCTGTCGACGCTGGGCAGCGCGCAGACAGCCGGCACGGCGACCCTGTTCTCGCGCCACGCCACCGCGTTGAGCGCCGGCCCCATCGGCGATGCCGAAGTGGCCGCTGCCCTGGCGGCCGAAGAGCGGCTCAAGTGCGGCCTGCAGCAAGGCGGCCTGCTCGTGCTGACCGTTCACCCGCGCATTGCGCGCCGCGCCGAAGCGGAGCTGCTGCACCGCTTCGGCGGGCCCGGCACTGAGCCCGCACCCCTGCAGCGCGTGAGCTTCGACGCGCTGCTGCTGACCGCGCTGCGCGAGCAGGCGGCCGCTGCCCGCGTCGACTGGGGCCTGGTCATCGAGGCCGACGCCGCCGACCGCGGGAGCCGCAACTGGGGCAACCTCCAGCGCCTAGTCCAGCGCACCTTGCCCGCGCTGCGGACGGCGCTGCTGCAGGGCGCGGCGCCGATCCTCCTGGTGAGCGCCGGGCTGCTCGCGCGCTACGACCTGATGTCCTTGATCACCGAGGTCGAGGAGCACGCCGGCCGCCCGGGGCGCACGCCCGGCGTCTGGTTGCTGCTGCCCACGGTCAATCAGGGCCTGCCGCTCATCGACGGCGTGGCGGTGCCGATCGTCAACAACATGCAGAACAACCGCACCCTGGCGCTGCCGCAGGCCTGGGTGGAGAACCGGCACCGGGCGTGATCGGCGCCCTGTCCCGCCGAGCAAGTCGTCGTGGTATGAGGCGCGCAGTGTCGAGGCCGGGGATCCAGCAGTTCCAACTTTGGGCGGACCGCCGGGGCTCACGAACCTTGCATCGTGCTGCACACTGCTATACGTTTTCCTCCCTCCCCCGCCAGTTCTGCCCAGTCGTCCATGGCCACCGCGTCCACCAGCCTCATGATCCGCCTCGATCCGGACAGCAAGGCGTTCGTCGCCCGAGCCGCGGAGCTGCGCCATGTCAGCGTCAGCGATTACGTTCGCTCGGTGGTGGTCGCTCAGGCCCGCCGCGAGATCCAGGCCGCAGAGCAGCAGGTCATCGCGTTGACGCCGGCCGAGCAGCAGACGTTCTGGCAAGCGCTACAGGAACCAGCCGCCCTCACCGAGACACAGCAGGCCCTCGGCGCACTGATGCGCGGGGAGTGAGCGTCGTCCGCTTCCCGACCGGATACCGCATCGAGCCACTCCGGCGGGATCACCCGAGGTCGGCATTCCGCAGCGGCCAGGCCCAGGTCGACGACTGGCTGGCGAACAAGGCCCTGCAAAACCAGGACAAGCACCTGTCGGCAACCAAGGTCCTGATGAATCCGGACGGGGCCATCGCAGGGTTCTATACGCTCGCGACCGCGCAGGTCGATTTTTCAGACTTGCCGCCGGATCTCTGCCGGCGCCTGCCGCGCCGTCAGCTACCGGTTGCCGTGTTCGCCTGGCTTGGCATTCACCACGGCGATCAGGGTCGCGGGCATGGGCGCCGCCTGCTCGCCCAAGCCCTGTCCGATTGCTACGACGCGGGGCAGACCTTCCCCTTCGTCGCCGTGATCATCGACGCCATTGACGACGACGCGCTGGGATTTTACCGGCGTTGGGATTTCCGCCCGTTGCCTGGCCACCGCCACCGGCTCTTTCTGAGCTGGAGCCAACTCCGTGCCATGGCGGTGGGCTCCTGACGCGGCCCCTGACCGCCGGCGTGATTCGACATCGCCATGTCGGCCTCGATGACGACAACGACAGCGAAGATTCCTTGAGGCCCGCACCCGTTCGGTAGACCCCGGTGATCAACCCAACCCGATTGCTCGCGGACCTGACCCGGCTGCTCAAGCGGCTCGAAGACGACCTGCGCCAGCGCATCGCCGACTTGCCCGACCTCAAGGCCGGCCTGCACGCCGAGTGGCAGGCGGCGCGCGACGCCGACCGCACGGCCGAGACTTATCTAGCCTGGGCGGACCAGGTCATCACCCAGGCCGGCGTGCATTGGCTGCTCTCCTGCGTGTTCCTGCGCTTCATCGAAGACAACGAGCTGGTCGAGCGCCCCTGGCTGGGCGGCACGCCGGAGTCCGGCCGGCTGGCGCTCGCGCGCGACCGGCACGAGGCCTACTTTCGCGACCGGCCGCTGGAGAGCGACCGCGATTACCTGCTGGCGTGCTTCCGCGAGGCCGGTGCCTTGCCGGGACTGCGCACCTTCTTCGACCAGGCGCACAACCCGGTCTTCCGGCTCGGCATCAGCGGCGACGCGGCGATGGCGCTGCGCCAGTTCTGGCAGCAGGTGGACCCCAACACCGGCAACCTGGTGCACGACTTCACCGACCCCGACTGGAACACCCGCTTCCTCGGCGACCTGTACCAGGACCTCTCCGAGGCCACGCGCAAGCGCTACGCCCTCTTGCAGACGCCCGAGTTCGTCGAGGAGTTCATCCTCGACCGCACGCTCACACCCGCGATCCGCGAGTTCGGTTTCCGCGAGGTGCGGATGATCGACCCCACCTGCGGCTCCGGGCACTTCCTGCTGGGTGGCTTCCGACGGCTGGCCGATGAGTGGCTTCGCAACGAACCGGCGCGCAACCCGCGCGACAGCGCGCAGCGCGCGCTCGACGCCGTCGCCGGGGTGGACCTCAATCCGTTCGCCGTGGCGATCTCGCGCTTCCGGCTGCTGCTGGCGGCGCTCAAGGTCAGCGGGGTGCATCGCCTGAGCGAAGCGCCCGACTTCAGGCTGAACGTCGCCATCGGCGACAGCCTGCTGCATGGCCGGCGCTTCGGCATGACCCTGACCGACGACATGTTCCAACGCGCCGAGCATTTCGCCGGCACCGGGCTGGCGCATGTCTACGCGAGCGAGGATTTGGACGAGGTCAACCGCCTCCTCGGCCGCCAGTACCACGCGGTGGTGGGCAACCCGCCCTACATCGTCGTCAAGGACGCGGCGCTGAACGCGGCCTACCGGCAGCGCTACGCCAGTTGCCACCGCCAATATTCGCTCGGCGCGCCGTTCACCGAGCGTTTCTTCGAGCTCGCCCTCCCCTCTCCCGCCGGGAGAGGGGCCGGGGGTGAGGGCGCGGCCGGCTTCGTCGGCCTCATCACCGCCCACAGTTTCATGAAGCGCGAGTTCGGGGCCAAGCTCATCGAACAGGTCCTGCCGCGCTTGGACCTGACGCACGTCATCGACACCTCGGGCGCCTACATCCCCGGCCACGGCACCCCGACCCTGATCCTGTTCGGCCGTCACCGCGCGCCGATGGGTGACGCGGTGCGCACGGTCATGGGCATCAAGGGCGAGCCGAGCACGCCCGACGACCCGGCGCAGGGGCTCGTGTGGTCGGCCATCGTGGAGCAAGTCGACCGGGCGGGGTCGGAAAGTGAGTTCGTCAGCGTGGGCGACACGCCGCGGGCAACGTTCGCAAAGCATCCCTGGAGCCTTGGCGGCGGAGGCGCAGGCGAGTTGATGGAGCTGATCGAAGGCGATCAGCCAGTGCGGCTTGTGTGTGCTGTTGAGATCTGGGCCGGCACGGGTCGAACCAGCGCTGACGAGGTACTGGCCGCAGACATTGGCGCATTCCGGCGCAAGGGCGTGACCGACGCTGTCTTGCCATTGGTAGAGGGCGACAGCGTCAGGGACTGGGTCGCGCGCGCGACCGAGGCGATCCTGACGCCATACGATGACCAAGGCGTCAAGCCCCTCGAAAGGCTCGGCTATGCGATGCGATGGCTTTGGCGAACTCGCACCGTTCTCGGTAATCGAGTCACGTTTGGCAACTCGACGTACTTTGACGAGGACCGGCCTTGGTGGGGTTGGCACCAGATCAACGTGGTGAGGCTTCGGTATCCGCTTGCTATCACCTTTGCCGAAATCGCCACCCACAACCACTTCGTCCTCGACCGCGGCGGCAAGGTCTTCAAGCAGACGGCGCCGGTGATCAAGCTCCCCGCCGGCGCCAGCGAGGACGAGCACCTCGGGCTGCTCGGGCTGCTCAACTCGTCGGTGGCGTGCTTCTGGTTGCAGCAGGTCTGCCACAACAAAGGTCGACCGGGGGCAAACATCGCAGGCGCCGATGAGCGCTTTGAAATGCGCTACGCGATCAACGCGAGCAACGTCGCCGAGTTCCCGCTGGTCGACGACCGCCCCGTCGACCTCGGCAAGCGCCTCGACCACCTCGCCCAGCAACTCGCCGCGACCCTCCCCGCCGCGCTACTGCCCGCCCCCAACCCCGAGCCGGAGTCCTGACATGCAAGCCGTCGAACTGGAAACCACCATCTCCGCGCAAGGCGAGATCGCCTTGCCAGCCCAGTGGCGGGACCTCTACGGCCGCCACGCCCGCGTCATCCTGCTGTTGGCGGACGAACCCGGGCGCGCCGGGCCAGCTCGCCGGCGCGCGCCATCCGGCCCGGCTACGCTGTTGCGCCGGGATTCACTTCACAAACCCCGAGGGAAGCACGATGCAAGCCTATAAGACCTACGCCCGCGTTCAATCCACTGGCGAACTGGCCATCGCCCACCTGCCGTTTGCGCCAGGCGCCCTGGTCGAAGTCCTGGTGGTCGGCGTCGAACGAAGCGCTGCGGAGCGCGAGGCGGAATGGGCGCGCATGATGCAGACGGTGCAGGCGCTACCTCAGGCCGCGACGATCAGTGACGCTGACATTGCCGCGGAAATCGACGCCAACCGGTCCGCTTCATGAAGGTCGTTATCGATACCAATGTGCTGGTATCGGCGGTCATCCGCGACCGTCTCCCGGAAACGGTATTGCGCTGGTGCCTCGGCAACGAATCGGTGAGCTGGCTCGTGTCGCCCGCGATTCTGACCGAGTATCTGCAAGTCATCCGTCGCCCGCGCTTCGCTTTGCCGGCCGAGTTGATCGGCTGGTGGTCCGATCTGTTGCTGTCGGATACCCTCATGACGCAGGCCGCGCCTGGGCCTGATTTCCCGCGCGATCCCAAGGACGCGCCATTCCTGGCCTGCGCCGATGCCAACGGCGCCGATTCCCTGATTACCGGCGATGCCGATTTCACCGACGCGCGGGCGCTCCTGCCAGCGGTCCGCATTGTCAGCGTCCGTGAGTTTGCCCAAATCGTTGGTTTGGCGCCGTTCGCATGACCCTGCCCACTCGCCAGAGTCTCGACGCCGCCCGCCAGCGCACGGAATCCCTGCGGCGGCAGATGATTGCCGTCCAGGAAGAGCTCGACTGGCGCTGCTACCGCCTCTACGGCCTGCTGCCGGCGGTAGATGTCGAGACCTCGATCTTCGAGCACCCGGCACCGCCTGAAGTCGGGCTCGGCGAGCGCGCCTTCGAGATGGTGCTGGCTCGCCGTGTCGCCGCCGGCCTCGAGACGACCACCTGGTTCGAGCGCCACGGCTCGACTCCCATCACCGAGATCCCGTCGCACTGGCCCGAGGACTACCGCCAGGTCATCCAGCGCCGCATCGACCTGATCGAGCGCGACCGCAACATCGGGCTGATCGAGCGCCCCGAGTACAAGCGCCGCTGGAACACGCCGGCCTGGGACGATATGGAACGTACGGCGCTGCGCGACTGGCTGCTCGACCGGCTGGAGGCACCGCACCTGTGGCCGGCCAGTGCCGACCGGCCGCCCCAGCTCACCACCGTCAACCGCTTGGCCGACGCGGTGCGCGCGGACGCCGCCTTCATGCAGATTGCCGAGCTGTACGCAGGCCACCCGGGCTTCGACCTCACCCAGGTCGTGGCCGAACTCGTCGCCGGCGAGTCGGTGCCCTTCCTGCCCGTGCTGCGGTA
>JALOTB010000020.1 GCA_025458165.1 Chromatiaceae bacterium
TATAGCCGTAGTGGCGCAGCCAGCGGTAGTAGCGCACCAGCTCGGCGCGCGGGTCCGGTTCCGGCCGATGCGCGGCGAGCCAGGCGAGGACGAAGTCGGTGACCGCCTCCGGCTCGTCGAGCGGGAGCGCCGGGGGGTGCGGGCCCGAGAGCGGGCCGTCGCAGGCGACCGCGATGATGTCCGGGTCCCTCGGGTAGAGCGGCTCGGCCTCCCGTACGGCACGATGGACCTCGATCTTGGGGCAGGCGGCGTGCTTGAAGCCCTCGGCCAGGACCAGGTCCACCCGCTCCGGGTCGAAGCACGCGAGCATGTCGGCGAGCACGGGGTCGGCGAGCCCCTCGGGCTGCTCCGACTGCAGGGCCCAGCGCTCGCGCGAGGCGATCAGGGTCTGCACCGCACCCGCGGCGCGTAGGTCGTAGCTGTCCTTTCCGGGGACATCGAGGTCGAAGCCGTGATGGGCGTGCTTGAGGTAGCCGAGGCGCAGGCCGCGCCGCCGCAGCAGCGGAACCAGGCGCTTCAACAGGGTCGTCTTGCCGCTGCCGCTCGCGGCGACGAAGCCGATCACGGGGACTTGGGTCTGTCGCATCTCCGATTCCTGCCCCGTACCGCCCGGACCCGGGCCGCGCGGGGTGCGCAGTGGGTGTGAAAGTGCGAGCATAGCCGATCCGCCGCGCCGGGCAGATCCTCGCCGCCCTTGGGCGTCCGCGGCGCCGCGGCCCGCCCCTACCAACCGCTCCAATCCCAGATCCCAAGACTATGGCCCAGTACATCTACACCATGAACCGGGTCGGCAAGGTGGTGCCGCCCAAGCGTGTGATCCTCCGCGACATCTCGCTGTCGTTCTTCCCCGGCGCCAAGATCGGCGTGCTGGGCCTGAACGGCTCGGGCAAATCGACCCTGCTGCGCATCATGGCCGGGGTCGACACCGAGATCGAGGGCGAGGCCCGCCCGCAGCCCGGGATCAAGGTCGGTTTCCTGCCGCAGGAGCCAAGGCTCGACGAGACCAAGGACGTGCGCGCCAGCGTCGAGGAGGCCGTCGCGCACATCAAACAGGCGCTCACGCGCCTCGACGCCGTCTACGCGGCCTATGCCGATCCGGATGCCGACTTTGACGCCCTGGCCAAGCAGCAGGCGGAGCTCGAGGACCTGATCCAGGCCACCGACGGCCACAACCTCGAGCGCACCCTGGAGGTGGCGGCCGATGCCCTGCGCCTGCCGCCGTGGGAGGCCCAGGTCGCGACCCTCTCCGGCGGCGAGCGGCGCCGCGTCGCGCTCTGCCGGCTGCTGCTCTCCAAGCCCGATATGCTCCTGCTCGACGAGCCCACCAATCATCTCGACGCCGAGTCCGTCGCCTGGCTGGAGCACTTCCTCAAGGAGTATCCCGGCACCGTGGTCGCGGTGACCCACGACCGCTACTTCCTCGACAACGTGGCGGGCTGGATCCTGGAGCTCGACCGCGGCCACGGCATCCCCTGGGAGGGCAACTACTCCTCCTGGCTGGAGCAAAAGGAGGCGCGCCTGGAGATCGAGCAGAAGCAGGAGGCCGCGCGCATCCGCACCATGAAGCACGAGCTCGAATGGGTCCGCGCCAACCCCAAGGGGCGTCACGCCAAGAGCAAGGCGCGCCTGGCCCGCTACGAGGAGCTCACCTCCCAGGAGTTCCAGGCCCGCAACGAGACCAACGAGATCTACATCCCTCCGGGTCCTCGCCTAGGCGACCTGGTGATCGAGGCCGAGGGGCTGAAGAAGGCGTACGGCAACCGGCTGCTCTACGACAACCTCTCCTTCAACCTCCCCAAGGGCGGCATCGTCGGGATCATCGGGCCCAACGGGGCGGGCAAGACCACGCTCTTTCGTATCCTCACCGGCCAGGAGCAGCCCGACGCCGGGGCGCTGCGGATCGGCGAGACGGTGCAGATCGCCTATGTCGACCAGAGCCGCGACGCACTCGACGGCACCAAGACGGTCTGGGAGGAGGTCTCCGGCGGGACGGACAACATCCTGGTGGGGCGCTTCGAGATGCCCTCGCGGGCCTATGTCAGCCGCTTCAACTTCCGCGGGACCGACCAGCAGAAGCGTATCGGTGACCTCTCTGGCGGCGAGCGAAACCGTGTCCACCTGGCTAAGCTGTTGAGGAGCGGCGGCAACCTGCTGCTGCTCGACGAGCCGACCAACGATCTCGACGTCGAGACCCTGCGCGCCCTGGAAGAGGCCCTGCTCGCCTTCCCCGGCTGCGTACTGGTGATCAGCCACGACCGTTGGTTCCTCGACCGCATCGCCACCCACATCCTGGCCTTCGAGGGGGACAGCCAAGTGACCTGGTTCGAGGGCAACTACGCCGACTACGAGGCCGACCGCCACCGCCGACTCGGCGAGGCGGCGGATCAGCCCCACCGGATCCGCTACCGGCGGCTCGCGGGCTAGTCGAAGACGGGTCGCCCCGAGTCGAGGCTGGACCGGACCATGGCCGAACGCCCCGAGACCGATCTCGACGCCCTGGACGCGGGCGAGCCCGTGCGGCGGACCCAGATCGCCCTCGTGGTGTGCGGCGCCCTGCTCCTGGCGCTGCTCGCCTGGAGCACCTGGAGCCAGGTCCAAACGCGCCTCGCGATGGAGCGCAGCCTCGCCACGCACCTCACCGCGGCGACCGCGGACCGCCTGCGCCGCCGGCTGCGCGAGGACGAGATCCAGCTCAGCGATCACGTGGTCCGGGATCACGACCTGCTCGACTCGCTGCTCGTCGCACCGGAGGACGCCAGTCTGCGCGAGCAGGTCTGGTGGACGCTACAGGTCCGCTTTCCAGATGTCGCTGGGGCCTTGGTGATCGGCGCCAGGGACATCCGGGCCGTCGTCCTCGGCGGGGAGGTCGGCGCGGACAGCGGGCGCTTCTTGCGCGAGCGGATGCGCGGACGGGGGAGACCATTGCGTCTGGTGGCCGGCGACACCGGCACCTACGCCGAGGTCACCGCGCCCTGGTTTCAGGGCGGGGGGCTGGCTGGGGCGCTCCTGATCCGACTGCCCTGCGACGGACTCTGTCGGACCCTGAACGACATCGAGACACCGCCAGGCCATGAGCTGGCGCTGCATCCCCGCGACGCCCGGGACCCCCGGCAAGGCCTGCTCGCCGCCGCCCCGGTCGGGGACACCGGCTGGGAGATCCGCGCCTTGCTGGACCCAGCATATGCGGCCGACCTGCGCGGCCGGCCGCTGGCCAGCGGGCTCGCCATCGCCCTCACCCTCTTGCTTGTACTCGCCGCACTCGCGGCATGGACCCGTCGGCAAGACCCGCACCGCCGCCAGGAGCTGCGCGTCCTGCGTGAGGCCGACTTCCGGCTCCAGGCGGTGGTCGCCGCCACGACCGACGGCATCCTGCTCACCGACCGGGAGGGGCGCATCGAGCTCGTCAACCCGGCTGCGGAGATGCTCTTCGGCCGACTCGCCGAGGACGTCCTCGACGAATCCGTCGATCGGCTGATCCCCGACTTCTTCGCGGTGGGCAACGCGGAGGGCCTGCTGGAGGCCGATCAGGCGAGCCTGCTGCCGGTCGTGCGCGAGACCCGCGCCCTGGGTCGCGGCGGGGAGGAGCTCCCGATCCGCCTCTGGCTCACCCGCACCCGATTCGAGGACAAGACGCATTTCCTCGCCGTGGTGCAGGACCTGACCGAGCACCAGCACAACGAGGCGCAATTGGCCTACCTGGCCCAGCGCGATGTGCTCACCGGGCTGCTCAACCGCAAGGAGCTGGAGCGTCATCTGGCCGAGGTGCTCGCCACCGGTGCCGAGGGCGGACCCGGCCCGCACGTCCTCTGCCACCTGGACGTCGACCAGTTCAAGCTGATCAACGAGCGTTGCGGACACGAGGCCGGCGACGCCCTGCTCAAGCAGCTCGCCACCCTGTTGAGCGCCAAGCTCAACGGCAGCGAGGTGGTCGCTCGCCTCGCGGGGGATGAGTTTGCCCTGCTGCTGCCCGACCGGGGTCTCGACGCCGCATTGGCCCTCTGCGACACCCTGCTACAGACGGTGCGGAGCTTCCTTTTCGCCTGGCGCGACCAGTCATTCGACGTCTCGGCCAGCATCGGGGTGGTGGAGCTGCGGGGCGACGGCGAGACCCCGTCGAGCGCGCTGAGCAAGGCCGACGCCGCCTGCCACATGGCCAAGACGCACGGGCGCGACCGCGTCCACGTCTATCAGGAGAGCGACGCCGAGCTGATCCGCCACCACGGCGACATGCGCCTGGTCGCAACCATCTCCGACGCGCTCAAAGAGGGGCGGTTCCACCTCTTCGCCCAGCCCATCCTGCCGATAGCCGGAGGCGCTGGGGCGCGGCTTCATTTCGAGGTACTGGTGCGCATGCGCGACGCCCAGGGCAACGCGGTCATCCCAGACAGCTTCATCCCCGCCGCCGAGCGCTACATCCTGATGCCCACCATCGACCGCTGGGTGATCAACCGGCTGTTCCGCCTGCACGCCAGCAACCTGCGTGCCTGGCACAGCGCGGCCCCGGACCAGTTCCTGTTTGCGGTCAACCTGTCGGGGACCTCGCTGGCGGACGATGGCTTCCTGCGCTACATCAAGCGTCAGTTCAGCGAGCTCGACATCCCCTATCCCAGCATCTGCTTCGAGATCACCGAGACCGCCGCGGTGCGCGACCTCAAGGGCGCCTGCGCCTTCATGGAGGAGCTCACCGGTCTGGGCTGCCGCTTCGCCCTCGACGACTTTGGTGCCGGGGCGTCCTCGTACCGCTACCTCAAGGAGCTGCCGGTCGACTATCTCAAGATCGACGGCAGCTTCGTGCGCGGCATGGCGGAGGACCCAGTCGACTACGCCCTGGTCGAGTCGATCAACCAGATCGGCCACGTCCTGCGGCTCAAGACCATCGCCGAGTGGGTGGAGGACCGCAATACGCTCAGCCAACTGCGGGCGTTGAACGTCGATTTCGCCCAGGGCTACGCGGTCGGAGAGGCGCTGCCGGTGGAGACGCTGACCCTGGACAAGACGCTGATCCCGCCCACCCTGCGAGGGCTGACGCATGACGGACACCGCGGACCTCATCGCACGCGCCGCGAGCCTGCTCGATCGGCTTGAGGCCCTGCTGCCCCCGGCCGCCTCCGAGCCGAACTGGGGCGCACCCGCCTTCCGCTGGCGGCGCACGGCGGGACGCGGCTGGCTCGCGCCTATTGCGCACCCCCACCGGATCGCGCTCGACGATCTGCTCTGCCTGGAGTCTCAGAAGGCCGAGATCAGCCGCAACACGCGCCAGTTCCTGCGCGGGCGCAGCGCCAACAACCTCCTGCTCTGGGGCTCTCGGGGCACGGGCAAATCATCGCTGATCAAGGCCGTCTTCAACGAGCTGCGCGACCAGGGCCTGCGCCTGATCGAGGTCGATAAGGCCGATCTGGTCGACCTGCCGGACATCCTGGAGATGGTGCGCTACCGCACCGAGCGCTTCATCGTGTTCTGCGACGACCTGAGCTTCGAGGCCAGCGAGTCGGGCTACACCGCCCTCAAGGCCGCCCTCGAGGGCTCACTCAGCGCCCCGCCGGACAAGGTGCTGATCTACGCCACCTCGAACCGCCGCCACCTGCTGCCGGAGCTGCAGAGCGAGAACCGCGAGACGCGGGTCGTCGACGGGGAGATCCACCCGGGCGAGAGCGTCGAGGAGAAGGTCTCGCTCTCCGACCGCTTCGGGCTCTGGCTGTCCTTCCACCCCTTCAGCCAGGCGCAGTATCTCAGCATCGTGCGCCACTGGCTGGCGCACCTCGGCGCCGCCGCGCACGATCCCCTGATCGAGCAGGCCGCCCTGCGCTGGGCCTTGCGCCGCGGCTCGCGCAGCGGCCGCACCGCCTGGCAGTTCGCCCGCGACTGGGCGGGCCGGGGTGACGGCTGACCGGCGTCGGTCGCCCCTGTCAGCCCCAGGTTCTCTGGAGTCGCGTTCATTTGCGGCAACTCCTTACGCGAAGTCGTGGCGCAGGATCTCCGCGGTGCGGCGGCAGATCTCGCGGCCGTAGTCGGTCCACAGGCCCTGGCCCCAGTAGCGGTAGCAGCTCGTCTGCGAGCTCATGAGGTGGAACAGCGCGTTACGGAAGCGGTGCTCGTTGCTCGGCACCCCGGGGACCAGGACCTTTTCGTTGAACAACGCGCTCGCCTCCTCCATCGGACCCAGGACGTTGTCGTAGCCCTGTACCCAGGACAGGTTGTTGGTCCAGCTCCCGCCGTCCATGTGGAAGCGGTGGTCGGAGGCCTTAAGCTCCTCGATCACCGCCGCCAGCCGCTCGGGGCCGTCGCCAGGGGCCATGCGCTCCCAGAGCTTGTGCTGGAGGAGGGGCTGGATCACCGGGAGATCGGCCTCCGTGATGCCCATGCCGGCGAGGTACTCCAAATACTCGGAGACATTCATCAGCGGGACATCGGACCCGCTCGCCCCCCGCACGACCTCCATGTACTTCCCGGGGAACTCGTTCATCATCACCCCGCCGTTCTCGCCGTCGGCGATCTGGGTGACGAGCGGCGGCACGGACTTGCCGGCGAGATCCCAACGGTGGAGGCCGGAGGCCTCGTACCAGGGCTGCATCTGGGCGACCAGCTTGGTGTCGCTGCCCTGGGTCTTGACGATGGCAATGATGCTCGCGCTCTCGCCCTCGGAGTTGGTACAGACGAGGCGGTGCGGCAGGTGCGGGCGCTGCGGGTGCCAGCCGTTCTCCGGGTGCTCGACCGAGTGCTCCTGCACCAGCACCCACTGGTAGCCGCAGTCGCGCAGGGTGCGGACGAACTCGTAGGCGACGTCCGGGTGGTTCGGCAGCGCCATCTCCGCGGGCGAGAACCCGCGCACACGCCCCAGGGCCGGGAGCCCGAAGATGGCCGCGAAGTGCTGCTGCCAGGCACGCACGTGTAGGCGGTAATCCTGCACCGGGGTCGAGGGTGCCACCGGATGGCCCCAGGGCATGCCGAGCCACTCCACGGCCCAGAGATAATCCGGATTGCAGGTGATCCCCTTGAGCGCGTCGAGCACGTCGTCCCGCCCCATCTGGCGCAGACCGTAGAGCAGGGTGCCCGAGTACTCCAGCATCACCCGCGGCGACTTGCCCTCGTGGATGAGCTGGGGGATGAGCTCGCCCATGCGCTTGTAGCACCAGGCGAAGACTGGGGCGTTGTGGTTATCGCCGATGTCCTGGTGCTCCATCATGTACTGGAGATTGCCGATGATTGCGGCGGTCTTGAGGTCTCCCCCGCCCGCGGGAATCAGCGGCTGGTGCATGTGCAAAGCAATGGCGCAGGCGGCGCGGATCTGGCCGAAGTCGACCGCGCCAGCCCCGCCCGAAAGGCCCTTGGTCGCATCGGCGGCCATCGCCCGCGCGACCTGCTCCTCCGCACCAGCGACGTTGGGTACGCCTTGGATGATCTCGGCTAGCTCACTCACGATCGCAATACCTCTCTCGCATCAATCAAAACAGGCCTGGCGGCCCGGCGCATCAAACAGATCCGCCGCGCACGGCGCCGGCGGACAGCCGGGTGCGCACCCGAGCCAGGGACTCGCGGGCGACCCGAAGGTCCGCTTCGGCCCGGCACACCCAGGCATCGCCCCAGTAAAAGTTGCAGCTCGTCTCGGCGCGCAGCAGATGCCAATTGGCCTCTTCGAGCTCGCGCGCGAGGCCCTCGTCACCGATCAGCCCCTGCTCGGCGGCCTGGCGGCGCAGCTCGTGCAGGTCGGTGCTGACCGACTGGACGTCCGCGAGCGACTGGCGCTGCAGCTCGGAGCCGGTCCACTGGGTGAACTCGCGCCCGTGGTGCCAGCCGGTGTTCCAGGCCCCGGTAGTCACCCGCACCTCCCCGTGCACGCCGTGGATGTCGAGGTATTCGCTGACGAAGGTGGGTGCCACCTCGGCCTCGCCCGCGCGGAACTGCTCGAGGAGCGGGCGGTAGAAGGCGCTCCAGAAGTTCGAGCCCTCGGTCACGTTGCGGAACCAGCCGCCGTTCTCGCCGTCGGTGCAGGTAGTCACCAGGGGCGGGAAGTCGCACCAGCGGGTGCGCTCGGCGACCTCGTTGACGAACCAACCGACCTCCATGCCCGACTCCTGGGCGTTGGAGAGGTCGCGGTCGCGTACCACGACGACGATCTCGTCGGTGCCGAAGCGGGCGATGTGGGGCCGGTAGCGCAGCTCCTGCCAGGTCATCGGGGTGACCGGCTCGACGTGCTCGCTGTCGACCAGGACATAGCGGTAGCCGAAGGCGCGCAGCAGCGGGATGAGCTCCATCGCGAATCCCATCTCGGGCGGCCAGAACCCCTGGAAGCGCGGCCGCCAGAACAGATGGCGGGCCATGGCGAGCCAGCGCTGCAGGTGCTCGGGGCGGTCGGCCTCCGGGATCAGCGGCAGCACCGGGTGGTAGTAGCCGGTCCCGAGGATCTCGAACAGGTCCTGGTTCTGGTAGTGCCACAGGAGCGAGCCGCAGTCGACCAATCCATAGACCCGCTGTTGGAAGGCCGGGTCAGAGAGCGTCTGCAACAGGGTTCCGGAGAGCGACAAGTGCACCCGCGCCACGTCCTCGTAGCCCCAGAGACTGCGCGGGATACGGTCCAGGGCATACAGAATCTCCTGCGCCTCCCAGTGGTTGTGCTCCAGGAGCTCCTCCAGGTTCCCCAAAGGTTGGTGAAGGTTCAGGACCAGGGCGTGGTGGGCGATCATCGGCAGGCTCCCCTCGGCTCGGGTTGTTGATCGATAGTGGCCGACGCCGTGTGGCGCGGGCCGGCCCTGAGACTTCCTTGCTCGCCCGAGGCCGCAGCGCGATCGAAGGTGACAGACCTACGGGTCGCGTCTGGCAGCCGACCCGCCCGGTCGGCCGTGCTCGGACGAGTCGGTATTCTACCGCCGTCGCACCCCGTTTGCGGACCCCAGGGCGGTCGCGAGCCCGGCGGTTGCATGGACGGGCGCCCCGGGCATAGGCTGGCGGAGGCTTGCCGCAGCGCCTCCTGACGAGCCCCCAGTCCGCGGCGAGAGGGCCAGTCGCCCCGTGCGGCCAGGGGTTTGGGGCTCACCCTCGCCTCGGCTCGCCCACAGAGCCTTGCCTTGCCCGGACGTCCGCCCGCCATGCCAAAGATCATCATCGACCCCGAGTCCCGCTCGCTCGAAGAGCGCTTCGCCCTGGTCCAGAGCCCCAAGCGCAATCGCGCGCGCTTCCCCGCCGCCTGTGTCACCCCGGTCGCCGACGAGGCCGCGGCGCGTGCCGGCGCCGAGCCCGCCCGCAATCTTTACGCGGCCGTGGTCTACGGGCCCTCCGCCTCGTCCGAGGGTCAGCAGGTCTACTACCTGGTGCGCTGGCTCGATGGATGTCAAGGCAAAGGGGTGAGCGGGTAGCGATGGGCGGGTCGCGCGGTCTGGCGAGAATTTCACTATGCGCAAAGAAAACTGTATTGTGAAACTCAAGCCTCGGTCGTAAGGTTTCGGCCCATGGGCGGGCGTGTCTGTCCCGCCGCAACCGGTCACACGAGGAGAGCCCCATGAGCGCCGCCACCCACCACGCCACCCAAGCCTTCACCGCGGGTATCGATCACTTCGGAGCGCCCTGGCCGGGCTTCGGCGAGCACGCCGCCGAGCCGGCGATCGGCCCGAGTCAGAGCGCGATCGCCGACGCCAGCGACCCCCGCGCGATCTACCAGACCCTGCTCGGGGCGGACGCCCTGAGGTACCTCACCCTCCAGGTGACCGGCGCCAAGGGCTCGGGCCACCCGGGCGGCTTCGCGAGCAGTGCCGAGGCCCATGCGGCCCTCCTGATGCTCGGGCACACCAACATCGTGACCGAGGTCGGCCATCACGCCCCGGGCTTCTACAGCGCCATGTTCCTCGACACCTCGCTCGAGGAGATGGGGATCCGCACGGTGGCGGAGCTGCGCGCGCGTTTCCGCGAGCGCGAGGGGCTGCTCGGGCACCTCTCGGGGGCCATCCCGGGCATCCTCTCGCCGGCCGGCCCGCTCGGGCAGGGTCAGCATTTCGCCATGGCCGGTGCCCTGCTCCACCCGGAGAAGCTCTTCCCGGTCACCCTCGGCGACGGCGGCATGGGCGAGCCCTACCCACTCTCGGCCATGATGCATTTCCACACCGCCTACCCCAGCGTGACCAACTTCCTCCCCGTGCTGGTCTGGAACGGCTACAGCCAGGAGCACCATGCGATGGTCTCGACCTGGGACAACGCGCGCATGCTGGCCTACTGGCGAGCGCACGGGTTCGAGGAGGTGATCCTGGTCGACGCCAAGGACTTCGACGACAGCGGCCAGGAGGCCCCTTATGTCGACAGCACCCACTTTTCGCTCGGCGGGCGCCTGGCCTTCGCCGGGGCGGTGCTCGAAGGCGTGGATCGCGCCGCCCGCTCAGCCCTCGGCGGCCGGCTGACGGCGTTCATCATCAAGCAGTTGAAGGGCGCCGGGGTGCACACGACGGGGTCGAAGTCGCACAACCTCTACCCCCAGGACACCCTCGACCAGCCGCACATCATCGAGGGGTTGAAGCGCCGCGCCCTGCCCGAGCAGGCGTGGACGATCGTGCGCGAGAACTTCCGCCGCGCCGGCGGCGGCCCAGCGGTCGGCACGGTCGTCACCGAGCAGGCGGTGAGCCTGCCGGCGCTCGGCGAGCTGCCGATGCAGCCCTTCGCAGTCGGCGACAAGCAGGTCCCGTCGACCGCCATGGGGGCGCTGGTGGCCGCGGTGGGCAAGGCCGACCCCCGCTTCGTGGTGACGAACGCCGACGGCAACGAGGCCTCGGCGATGAAGAACATCAACGACGCGCTGGGCATCCGCCACCCGACCACCGACCCGCTCTACAACCAGCGCCCGGACGGTCAGGTCTACGAGCCGCTGAACGAGGACGCCTGCGCCGGGCTCGCGGCGGCCTTGGCCCTGTTCGGCGGGCGCTCGCTCTGGCTCTCTTACGAGAGCTTCGCCATCAATGGCTGGCCGATCTTCCAGACCGTCACCCAGGCGATGGCGGAGCTGCGCCGGCGCACGCCCTCGGTGATTGCCATGTTCACCGCCGGGGCCCTGGAGCAGGGCCGCAACGGCTGGACTCACCAGCGCCCGGAGATCGAGAGCTATGTCGCCGCCCAGATGCGCAACGGCAACGTCTACGCGCTCTTCCCGAGCGACGCCAACATGATCCAGGCCGCCTACGCCTGGGCGCTGGAGGGCTGGAACAAGGGCGTCGCCATCTTCGCCTCGAAGAGCCCGCTGCCGGTGCGGACCACCCCCGAGCAGGCCCGCGAGGCCGTCGAGCGCGGGGCGATCCGGCTCTACGAGAGCGCCGGGGGCGACAAGGGGACCGTCGTCTTCGCCGTGACTGGCGACATGGTCCTGCTCCCCGTCTTCGAGGCCAAGCACCAGTTGGAGTCCCAGGGCTACCGGGTGCGCATCGTCGCGGTGGTCAACCCGCGCCGGCTCTATCGGCCGCGCGACGTCGCCTGGGAGACCTGCGCCCAGCCCGACAACCTCTTCCTGGACGACGACCACTTCAACGCCCTGTTCGACGGCGACCTGCTGTGCGCCGTGAGCGGCGGGCCCGGGGCCCCGCTGGAGCCCGTGCTCCTGCGCACCCGCACCCACCGGCGTGAGCTGCTGGTGTGGCGACGCGGCGAGACTACCGCATCGCCGGGTGAGCTCATGGGCTACAACGGGCTCACCGGCGACGACATCACCGAGCGCGCGCTCGCAGCCCTCGGCTGACGGCGCGCGGGGGAAGCTCGACGTGGCCGACACCAAGATCATCGTCCTCGACGACGACCCGACCGGCTCGCAGACCGTCCACGGCTGCCTGCTCCTGACGCGTTGGGACGTCGCGACCCTGGCCGAGGCCCTGGACGACGCCTCGCCGCTCTTCTTCGTGCTGACCAACACCCGCGGCATGGATGCCGCGCGGGCGGCGGCGCTCACCCGCGAGGTCTGCCACAACCTGCGCATCGCACTGGACCAGCGCGCCGCGGCGGGCCGGCCCGTCCAGCCGATCCTGGTCAGCCGGTCGGACTCGACGCTGCGCGGCCACTACCCGGTCGAGACCGACGTGATCGCCGAGGAGCTCGGGCCCTTCGATGCGCACTTCCTGGTCCCGGCATTTTTCGAGGGCGGGCGGGTCACGGTCGACAGCGTCCACTACTTGGAGATCGAGGGCCGGCGCGTGCCGACCCATGAGACCGAGTTCGCGCGCGACTCGGTGTTCGGCTACTCGACGAGCTACCTGCCCGACTACGTGGCGGAGAAGACCCGAGGGCGCATCCCGGCCGCGGCGGTGGAGCGCTTTCTGCTCGCCGAGGTCCGCGGCGACGTCCGCGGGCGGCTGATGGCGCTGACCGGCAACACCTGCTGCGCGGTCGACTGCGAGCGGCAGGCCGATCTCGATCGGTTCACCGCCCAGATCCTCGAAGCGGCGCGGGGTGGCAAGCGCTTCCTGTTCCGCAGCGGGGCGAGCCTGCTCACCGCGCTCGCCGGCCTGCCGCCCCAGCCGGTCGCCCCCGAGGACATGCACAGCTACGTCCGCGGGGAGCGGCCGGGGGCGGTGATCGTCGGCTCACACGTGAAGAAGACCACCGACCAGCTCGAGGCCCTGCTGGCCGAGCCCGATGTTGCCCGGGTCGAGGTCGACGTCGACCGGATCGCCAGCGACCGGTCCGGGCTCCTCGCGGAGGTCCTGGAGCGAGCGCACTCGGTCCACGCGCAGGGCCGAGCACCCGTGATCTTCACCAGCCGGGTGGAGCGGACCTTCTCCGACCAGGCGACGCGGCTCGCCTTCGGCGAGGAGGTCTCCGCGCTGCTGATGGATGTGGTACGCCGCCTGCCCGAGGACCTCGGCTTCCTCATCAGCAAGGGCGGCATCACCTCCAACGACGTGCTGAGCACCGGGCTCAAGCTCCGCAGCGCCCGGGTGCTCGGTCAGGTCCTGCCCGGCTGCTCGGTGGTGCGCTGCCCTGACGACCACCCGCGCTATCCGGGGCTCCCGGTGGTGATCTTTCCCGGCAACGTCGGCGACGCCACCGCGCTCGCCACCGTCTTTCGGCGACTGGCGGGCGCGGCTCGCTGATTGCGGATTCCCGGGGGGGGCCCCTCGATCGTGCCCTCCTGTCTGAGGGGCGCGGTCGCGTCACGGCCTTCGTCCCGTGGGCCATTGGACTGACCGGAGTGTTGCGGGCAGCAGCGGCGGTTTCGCCTAAACGCTCTTGGGCACATCGGACGATAGGCTCGCAAGCGCCCATGACCGCAAACCTTCAACCCCAGACCACCCAGGACAACGATCTCTACGCACGAGACATCGTTGCTTGGGCGGAGCGGCAAGCCCACCTACTCCGCGCCGGGCGCCTCGGCGAGCTCGACGTCGCTCACCTCGCCGAGGAGATCGAAGACGTGGGTAAGAGCGAGCGACGCGAGCTGGCCAGCCGTATGTCCGCGTTACTTACGCGCCTGCTGAAGTGGCAGCACCAGCCAGACCGTCGTGGCAGCAGTTGGGAAGCGACGATCCGCGACCAGCGGCATCGGATTGGCCGCCGCCTAGTGCGGGCCCCAAGCCTCAAGACCTGCCTCACTGATCCCGATTGGTGGCTAGACGCCTGGGGTGACGCGCGCACCGAGGCCGCAAGGGAGATCGGGGCCGGCTTCGAAGCTTTCCCCACGATGTGTCCCTGGACAGCCGCGAAGATCCTCGACCCGGAGTTCTGGCCGGACGGTCGTTAGCAACCGGCGCGTTAACAACCCAGTAATTGCACGGTCTGCGACCCTCAAGCCCCCCGCGGGCGCATCTGCTCCGGGCGCAGCCGCGGGGTGAAATAGACATCCGCGTCGTCGAGGTCGACTGGATTCCGCTGACCGTCTTCGAGCGGCTGCTCGTTGTCCTTCCAACCCCGCAGCCCGGTCTTGAGCGAGGCGACGTTCTTATAGCCGAGCACCTGCATGGAGTGGGCGGCCAGCACGCTGCGGTAGCCCGAGCGGCAGACGACGACGATCTCGCGGTCGCGCGCCTGCACCAGCTCAGGGATGGTCTCCTCGTAATCCCACTCGCAGGCAGACTCCAGGATACCGCGCGGGACGTTGATCGACCCGGCGATGCGCATGGCGTCGAACTCGTTGGGCTCGCGCACGTCGACGATCAGCAGATCGGGGTTCTCCTGGAGCCGCTCTTCCAGGTCCCAAGGCATGACCTCGCGGACGTCGGAGAGACAGCCCTGCACTAATTCGAGAAATTTCTTCATCGTTGGTCCCTTCGGGTTGGGCCGCGGCGGGCGTCGGCTCAGTTGCGCCCGCAGAGGTTCTTCTCGACGGCGATCACCGCCGCCTCGACCCGCGAGTGGATGTCGAGCTTACGCAGGATCGCCTTGACGTGGAGCTTGACCGTGCCATCGGAGATGCCGAGCTCGCGGGCGATTGCCTTGTTGCTCTGGCCCTCGGCGAGGTGACAAAGGATCTCGCGCTCGCGGGGGGTCAGGTCGGCGAATGCCGAGACCGCCGCGGCGGTCATCTGCTCGCCCTTGACGGCCTTCGCCAGGACGCCCGTGAGCTCCTTGGCCACGACGGTGTGACCGCTCACGATTTGATCGAGCGCACAGATCAGCTCATCGGGCTCCATGTCCTTGAGCAGATAGCCCTGGGCGCCGGCCTGCAGCGAGTCGATCACGTCGCGCTCTTCGGCGCTGGTGGTGAGCATGGCGATCGGCATCGTCTGGCCGGCCGCGCGCAGCCGACGCAGGACATCCAGGCCGCTCATGTGCGGCATGCGCATGTCGAGCAGGACCACGTCGGGGGTGGTCTCGGCGACCCGGCGTATGCCGGCGTCACACTCCCCGACGGCGTCGACGACCTCGATGCCGCGCCGCTCCAAGAGCTCCCGCAGCCCGATCCGGAACAGGGCATGATCGTCGATCAGCAGGACTCGCATCAGGCGACCATCCTCGGCAGTGACTGGGGCTCGGCGCAGAAGCGCAGCTCCACCCGGGTCCCTTCCCCCGGCTCGCTCTCGACGCGCAGCTCCGCCCTGATGCGCCGCGCCCGCTCACGCATGATGGAGAGTCCGATGTGCTCCCCGGCGTGGGCCCCCTCGGCTGGGGCATCGTAGCCGACGCCGTCATCCTCGATGAGCAGGACGTAGTCACCGCCGCGTCCCCGTGCGAGCAGGACCCGAACCGTCTTGGCCTTGGCATGCTTGCGCGCGTTGGCGAGTGCCTCCTGGGCGATGCGGGTGACCTGCAGCTCGGCGGTGGCCGAGAGCTTGAAGGGACGGCAGTCGTTCTGGAACAGGACGTGGGCACCCGTGGCGCCGCGAAAGCGCTCCGTGAGCCGCTCAAGCGCCGGCACCAGTCCGCCCTGCTGGATCGGCGCCCGGAAGCTCGTGAGCAGCTCGCGCAGCTCGGTGTGGGCCTCATCGAGGCCATTGCGCAGGCGCTCCAGGTCCGTGCGCGCGGCGGCCGGTAGGTCGCAGCCGGCGAGCGAGTCGGCCAGCATCTTGACCTGGAACCTCAGGCTGGCGAGCGTCTGCGCGAGGGAGTCGTGCAGCTCGTGGGAGAGTGCGTTGCGCTCCTCCAAGATCGAGAGGCGGCGCGCCTCGGCGTCCGAGCGCAGCTTGGCAACCGCGACGCCGATGTGATGGCCGACGCTGAAGAGGAGCTCCATGATGTCCTCGCGCCCGCTCAGTCCCGGCTTGCTGACGAACACGGTGTAGACACCGAGGACCTCGTCGTGATGCTCGAGGGGCACCGTCAGCACCTCGATCTCGTCGCTGCCGAACATCCGCCGGCCGTACACGCGGGAGCAGAAGCGGGCGTCGTTGGTGCAGAGTATGTCCCCTGGTGCGAGGACCGTGCCGCACAGGCAGAGGTCCACGGGCGCCGTGCCATGATCACGCACCAGGTCGTCATCCAGCCCGATCGAGCCGACCAGGCGGCGGCTGCCGTCGGGGAGCACGAGGCGCACGGTCGCCGCTCGGCCGTTGACCATCTCCTTGATGACGCGCAGGAAGCGCAGCAGCAGCTCATCGACGCCCTGCGCCTGACTGATCCCAGCGGCGACGTCGTAGAGGATCTTGAGCGAGGCCGTCTTCTGCGCGAGGCGCATGGTCTGGCGGGCCACCCGGCTGTCCATGTCCTCGTAGAGCTCGGTCAGCTCGGCGTTGAGCGTCCTGATGTCGTGGGCGAGATCGGTGAGTACGCCGGCGTCCTCCAGCGCCCGACTCGCCCCCGGCTCGCCCTGGCAGACCCGCGCCACCGAGCCCTCCAGCTCAACCAGCGGGCGCAGCAGTTTCCCGTGCAGCCGCCAGGCCGCGAGCCCCAGCGCAAAGCAGGCGGTGAGCAGGGACCCGAGACAGAGGACCTGCAGCAACGCCGCGGCCGGCTGGCCCCATTGCAGCACTAGCCCAACGAGACTGCCGATCAACGCGGCCGTCAGCACCGCGAGCGGCCCAAGTACGCGCGCCTCGGTCAGGATGCGCAAGGCGCGTTGGTCGGGCTGCCCCGCGATGGGTGGGCCGTTGTGGCGCAGCCGCGCCGCTTTCGGCAACGATCCGGCAGAGGTCAGGCCGTGGCTCGCCATCGTCGTGACCTAGCCCGCGGCGCCGATCGATCGCATCGCCCGCCCCCCGGGTCGCAGGGCGCCACCCAGTCGCCGACCGGCGTCGCGCCAACCCTGCGAGTCGCTTCCGTCTGCATTCATTTGCGGCCCTCTTGTCGTCGACCAGGCGCCTTAACGGGGCGACTCGAGGGCGTCCTCCCGCTCGCGCTGCTGCAGATCCCACATCGCCGCATAGGTCCCGCCGTCGGCCAACAGGGCACGGTGGCTGCCGCGCTCGATGATGCGGCCCTTGTCCATCACCAGGATGGTGTCGGCGTCCACCACAGTCGAGAGTCGGTGGGCGATCACCAAGGTCGTATGGTCCTGGGCGACCTCGGCCAGGGTCTGCTGGATCGCCTGCTCCGTGTGGCTGTCGAGCGACGAGGTCGCCTCGTCGAACACCAGGATGCGCGGGCGCTTCAAGATCACGCGGGCAATCGCCACGCGCTGCTTCTCGCCGCCGGAGAGCTTCAGCCCGCGCTCCCCGACCACCGTGTCCCAGCCCTTGGGCAGGGCCTCGATGAAGTCGCGGATGTGGGCCATCTCCGCCGCGCGCTCGATCTCGGCATGGGTCGCCTCGGGCCGACCGTAGGCGATGTTGTAGTAGATGCTCTCGTTGAACAGGACCGTGTCCTGCGGGACGATCCCGATGGCCGCCCGCAGGCTCTCTTGGGTCAGATCCCGCAGGTCCTGGCCGTCGATCAGGATACGCCCGCCGCAGACGTCATAGAAGCGGAAGAGGAGCCGGGCCAAGGTCGACTTGCCGGCCCCGCTGTGGCCGACCACCGCGACCTTCTGGCCCGGGCCGACGGCAAAGTCGACACCCTGTAGGATCGGCCGCTCCGGCTGGTAGTGAAAGGACACCTGCTCGAAACGGATGCCGCCGCCGGTGAGCCGCAGCGGGCGGGCCTGCGGCTGGTCCTGGATGTCCGGCTCGCGCTCCAGGAGCTTGAAGACCAGGTCCATGTCCGCGATCGCGTACTTGATCTGGCGATAGACGATGCCGAGGAAGTTGAGCGGGATGAAGAGCTGGAGCAGGAAGGCGTTGACCAGCACCAAGTCGCCGATGCTCATCGTCCCCGCGGACACCCCCTGGGCGGCGAAGAACATGATCGCGGTCACCCCCAGCGCGATGATGCTCCCCTGGCCGAAGTTGAGGAACGACATCGAGGTTTGGCTCTTGACCGCCATGGTCTCCCACTCGCCCAGGGTGTCGTCGTAGCGCGCAAGCTCGTTGCGCTCGTTGCCGAAGTACTTGACCGTCTCGTAGTTGATCAGGCTGTCGAAGGCCTGGGTGTTGGCCTGGGAGTCGAGCCGGTTCATCTGGTGGCGGTAGTCCATGCGCCACTCGGTGATGGCGAAGGTGAAGGCGATGTAGACCGCCACCGTGCCGAAGGTGACTAGGGTAAACACCGGGTCGTACTTGGCGAGGAGGATGGCGGCGATCAGCGAGAGCTCGACCAGCACCGGAATGATGCTGAACACCATGTAGTTGAGGATGGTTGCCACCGAGCGGGTGCCGCGCTCCAGGTCGCGGCTGATCGCCCCGCTCTGGCGGTCCAGGTGATAGCGCAGCGAGAGCCGGTGCAGGTGCTCCAGCACCCGCGTCGACAGCCGGCGCATGGCGCGGTAGCGCACCCGGGCAAAGACCACATCGCGCAGCTCGTTGAAGAGCGACGCCCCGAGCTTCAGGGCCCCGTAGGCGAGCAGCAGGCTCACCGGCAGGATCAGGACCTGGGCGCCCTCGAAGGCGTCGACGATCCCCTTGAGCACCAGCGGCACACCGACGTTGGCGAGCTTGGCGAGCACCAGGCAGGCGAGCGCAAGCAGGGCGCGTCCGCGAAACTCCCACAGGTACGGGAGCATACCGCGCAGGTTTTGCCAGTCGCGGCGGTCGCTATGAATGCGTTCGGTAGCGGCGGTGTGCAGCATGCGGAGCCGGTTTTCCCTCGAGTCGCTGGCCCCATATTGCGGGCGGTCAACAGGCGCTCGCCAACCCAAGACGGCGCCGCAGGTCATAGTGAGGTCAACCCATGGCAGATCCCAGCTTGGAGCCCGGCGGCTGCAGCATGCACGAGCCCTACGCGCTGCAGGTGCTCGGCGACCAGATGGAGCCCGAGTTCCCCGACAGGTGCGTCGTCATCATCGAGCCCACCAACCAGTATCGCAACGGGGTCTATGTCTTTGCCGAGGTCGAAGGTGTGCGCTGGTTCCGTCAGTACCTGCGCGACGAGGAGGGACGCGAGTGGCTGATCGCGCTCAACCGCCGCTACCCGGAGATCGACCTCACGGGGCTGGAGTGGAAGGTGCTGGGGGTGATCATCCAGCGCAATATCCGCCGACAGATCAAGCACTACGACTACGCCAACGAGCCCGCAGCGGTCCCCGTCGTGGCGATCACCGACCTCACGGGACGCGCCTGAGCACAGGCATCGTCCTCCCCGCCGCGGCCCTGCTTGCGCTGCTGGCCGCCGGCTGCGGCCCCCAGGATCCCGCGCCGGCCGGGCCGCCCAAGCGCGGCGAGCGCGCACACCTGGTCGCCGCGGTGGTCGCTGAGCGCGCCCCGGTCGCGGGTCAGCACGAGCGCCCCGGCTCGCTGCGCTTTCGCCGCCTGGTGCGCCTCTTCAGCCAGGAGGAAGGGCGCGTCACCCGCCTGGATCTGTTCGAGGGCGACCGCGCCGAGGCCGACCAGGTCCTCCTCGAGCTCGACGACGAGCTGCTGTGGGCCGAGGCCGACAAGGCGATCGCCACCCGCGAGCAGAAGGCCCTCGACTTCCAGCGCCTGCTGGGCTTGCGCACGCGCCAGGCGGTCTCGGAAGACGAGCTCGCCCAGGCCGGAACCGCACTCGCCGTCGCCCAGGCCGACGAGCGACTCCTGACCGCCCGCTTGGAGCTGACGCGTGTGCGAGCTCCCTTCGCTGGGGTCATCACCGAACGGCACGTCGAGCCAGGCGATTTCGTGGCCCGCAACACCCACCTGCTTACCCTGGCGGACCCCGGCTCCCTGGTCGCCGAGGTCCCGGTGTCCGAGCTGATCCTGCCCCATCTCGCCCTCGGTGACCCGGTGACCCTGCGCATCGATGCCCTTGGATCGGCGAGCTTTGCCGGGGAGATCCTGCGCATCCACCCGGCGCTCGATCTTGGAGGCGGCGCGGCTGCGTCTGCGCCCTATCCTGATGACCACGCTCACCACGGTGGTCGGAATGCTCCCGCTTGCCCTGGCCCTCGGCGAGGGGGCCGAGATCCTCCAGCCACTCGCGGTGACCATCGTCTCCGGGCTGGGCTTCTCGACCCTGGTCTCGCTGATCCTGCCGATGGTCTACCGGGTGCTGGGGGCATCGGAGCAGCCGCGAGCCGCAGCGATGGTGAGCGCCGCTGACAGGACTGGGTGATGGCGGCGCCACCAACAACGGCAACGGGGCCCAGTGGGCCCCGTTGGTGACGACAAACCGCGTCGGCCGCGCTCAGAAGCTGGGAAACTCCCCCGGCCGGGGCGGCTCGGGGAACTTGGGCATAGGCGGGGGCTCGGGCATGGCCGGGATCGGAGGCGGCTCGGGCATCGGCGGCCGGACGTAGTTGGGGAAATCGGGGTTGAGCCAGCCGTCCCGGGCGAGCTTTTCCGGCGGAGGCCGCAGCCGCGCCGTGTAGTCCAGGACCGCCGCCTGGTCGCGCGGCGAGAAGCCCTCGATCTGCTTGACCATCTCGGGGTCCGAGTTCTTCCGCCGCCCGGTGCGGATGGAGTCGAACTGACGCATCAGATAGAGGAAATGCTGGCCGGCGACCGCGGGCATGTGGTCCGGTTCGTTCCCCCAGCCGTTGTCGCCGTGACACTCGGCGCAGTTCGCCTGGTAGAGGGCGCGGCCGTGCTCCAGGTCGGTTCCGGGGCCCCAGCCGTTGTGGGGGGTCATGGGGAGCTGCGCCAGATAGGCGGCGACGTCGGCGATCTGCTGCGGCCCGCCCAGGATGCGCGGAACCGAAAACGGATACATCAGCGGGTTATCCCGGTTGCGCGCCCGCACGTCGGCCAACTGCTTGATGATCACGGTGCGCCACTGCCCGGCGATCTGCGGGTAGCTGCCGTCGGGGCTGCCCCAGCCCTCGGGCCGGTGGCAGACCGCACAGGTCAGGTAGGCCTGACGCCCGTTCTCCAAATTCGGGGTCAGCGCCAGCACCTCCTCATACTCCCTCTGGGCGATCTCCGCCGGGGCCGCCGCCATCAATTGGGCGGCGGCGAGCGTCGCGGTCAGGCCCGCCAGCACACCGAGCGCCGTCGTCGTCTTCATCTCCACCTCCAGTGCTTCGGCTGGTCTGCGCCCATGCAGCCATAACCTGTTATTCGAGATCCGCCGCAAGCCGCCTGACGCGACTTGCGACGGCAGGGTAGTCGCACGCCGAGAGCCTTTGCAACCCACCGCCGCGCTGGGAAAGCACCGGCAGTCCCGGGCCGCTTCGGGCGTCGTCGGCGAAACACGGAGGTGCCCGCAGGCCCGTCGACCGACGAGCCCCGCCGGCGACAGCGAACCGTCGAGCGCCGATCAATCCGTACCGAGCTTGTCGGCGACGTTGGCGTGAAAGATCGCCTTGTGCACGTCACCGAGGCTCAGCATGCCGACCAAGCGACCGCTCTCCGCCACCGGTATGCGCCGAAACCGGTTGCGCACCATGATCGTGGCCGCCCGCAGGACATGCATGTCGGGTGGCACGGCGATCGGGTTGCGCGTCATGAGCTCCGAGACGCGCATGGCGAGCACGTCCTTATAGTTCCCCATTTCGCGATCGAGATCGACGTTCGCGATGCCGTCCGTCATCAAGCGCTCGATCTTAGGGAACAGGCCATGAAGCACGTCCTTTTCCGCGATGATCCCGACCAACTGGTTGTCGTCCTCCACCACGGGGAGACCGTGGAAGCGATAGAGGCACATCAAGGAGGCCACCTCCATCACCTTCGTATCGGGGGTGACCGAGCGCACCGAGGCGCTCATGACATCGCGGACTTGCATGGTGGTTGCCTCCGGAGCTTGGGTGGGCGGGGGTCCGAGGGGTCTTGCGGACGCGCAGCACGGTTGGCGGGATACTAAATGGCGCAATGGGAAATTGAAACTTAAGGAAACGCAGATCAATTCAGCGTCTCCCGCGGCACAGGGATATGCCGCCGTTTTCAAGAGCCCAAGCGCTCGAAAACCAGGCGGTCCGAGAGTCGCGCCTCGCGGACCGGGTGCCGATTTTGGCCAGGATGGCCAATCATCAGCGACTCCCTAGGCAAACGCTGATCCATTCAGCGTTTCCTCAAGACAACGGCGTGCGGATACAGCGCCCGCGACTGGCGGAGCCCGCGTGTCTTGAGGGGGCCGCTGCCCGAGCGGCACCACATGCGGCTGCTCATGACCGATCCCCACGCGACTCCAACACCAGCAACCTCGCCGCTCCTGCCCCGGCAGCGGAGCGGGCCGAGCATCCACGACCCAACAGCCGGCCCCGCTTCGCCGGGCGCGAGCCCGCCCGCAACAAGACGCCCAGCTTAGGCTCGAGCCGCGCGAGGACGAGCTCGTCAGCCTGGTCGAAAACCGCCTGCCCGGAATGCGCCCGCTCGAGCGCAATAGGCCCTCAGGTCCGCCCCGACTACGTGGTCGTGGTCAGCGTCTTGGGGTCCCGCGCCGGAGACACCAGGCGCATCGAGTACCTCGCCGTCCTGCGCAACGACGGCACCAGCATGATTCGGCCGCAAGCGACGCTGTACCTGTCCCACGAGTACGGTCGGCAGGGCGGCGAGGGGCGGCTCGTCAGGATTGACGCACCAGTGACGTCCTAACCGTAAGGAGCCCCGTCCCGAGAAATCCGCTCCTGCTACGAGCCCCTCGCCGTCAAGCGCGGCGCGGCGCCGGTCGACTTCCTCGTCCGAATCGACTGACTACCCTCCCCCACCGCCGGGGCGCACTCACGCCCCTTGGCGCTATCCGCCGGCTAACGCCGGCCTGCCAGTTTTGTCCACAACGTCAACGGCGCGAGCGCCCGCTCGGCGCTGGCGTTCAACCGCGCGTCGTGACCTCGGCGAGGGGGTGTTATCCACAGCTTGTACACCGCTACTCCTCAGATTCCTGACGAGGTTGAGCACAACATCTAGTGGTTGACAGCCCAGACTTCGCATAGATATTGTGCATGGCACGCGCCGTACCGTCCCACGCCGTCTGTGGGGAGATCCCTGAAAAAAACCATCGGGCTGGATCAGCCACAGGAGGAATCATGTCCGTCGAAGCGCCGTCCGCCACCACCCCGGATCACCTGGCCGTGCCCCCCGCCGCCGCGCGCCGGGAGGCCCCCTCGGAGCCCATCCCCCACGCCCCCGGACAGCTTCAGGTGATCCGCCGCAACGGCAAGGTCACCCACTTCGACGCCAACAAGATCATGGTCGCGATGACCAAGGCGTTCCTGGCCGTGGAAGGCGGGAGCGCCGCCGCCTCCAGCCGCATCCACGATCGCGTGCGCGAGCTCACCGAGCAGGTCGTGAGCGCGCTGACCCGCCGCCTGCCGGGCGGCGGTACGGTGCACATCGAGGACATCCAGGACCAGGTCGAGCTGGCCCTGATGCGCGCGGGCGAGCACAAGGTCGCGCGCGACTACGTCCTCTACCGCGAGGAGCGCGCCCGCGAGCGGGCCCTCAAGGCGGCGGCGACCCCCCGAGAGGAGCCGGGGATCCATGTCACCCACCCGGACGGCAGCACCCGCCCGCTGGACGTCGAGCGCCTGCGCCGGCTGGTGGCTGAGGCCTGCCGCGGGATGGACGCGGTGGATCCCGAGGCGATCCTGACCGACACCTGCCGCAACCTCTTCGACGGCGTGAAGGCCGCCGACGTCGGCCAGGCCCTGGTGATGAGCGCGCGGGCGATGATCGAGCGCGAGCCCGAGTACAGCCAGGTCGCCGCCCGGCTACTACTCGACCTGCTGCGGCGCGAGGCCCTCGGCTTCCTCGGGATGGAGGCCGGGGTCGACACCCAGGCCGATCTCGCCGAGCGCTACGCCGACTATTTCGCGGCCTACATCAAGCGCGCCGGGGATCTCGAGCTCCTCGACCGCCGCCTCGGCCAGTTCGATCTCACCCGGCTGGGTGCCGCGATCAGGCCCGAGCGCGACCTGCAGTTCACCTATCTCGGGCTACAGACCCTCTACGACCGCTACTTCATCCACAGCGCCGAGGGCGTTCGTTTCGAGCTGCCCCAGGCCTTCTTCATGCGCGTCGCCATGGGCCTCGCGATCAACGAGATCGACCGCGAGGAGCGCGCGATCGAGTTCTACCAGCTCCTCTCCAGCTTCGATTTCATGAGCTCGACGCCGACGCTGTTCAACAGCGGCACGCTTCGCCCGCAGTTGAGCTCCTGCTACCTCACCACCGTCCCGGACGACCTCGACGGCATCTACGGCGCGATCAGGGACAACGCCCTGCTCTCCAAATTCGCCGGCGGCCTCGGCAACGACTGGACCCGCGTGCGCGGCATGGGCGCCCACATCAAGGGCACCAACGGCAAGAGCCAGGGGGTCGTCCCCTTCCTCAAGGTGGCGAATGACACGGCAGTAGCCGTGAATCAGGGCGGAAAAAGAAAGGGCGCGGTCTGCGCCTATCTGGAGACCTGGCACATCGACATCGAGGAGTTTCTGGATCTGCGCAAGAACACCGGCGACGACCGCCGCCGCACCCACGACATGAACACCGCCAACTGGGTGCCGGACCTCTTCATGAAGCGCGTCGCCGAGAACGGCGACTGGACGCTCTTCTCACCTGACGAGACCCCGGACCTGCATGACCTCACCGGCCAGGCGTTCGAGGCCGCCTACACCGCCTACGAGGAGCGCGCCAGCCGCGGCGGGCTGAAGGTCCACAAGACCGTCAAGGCCGTGGACCTCTGGCGCAAGATGCTCGCCATGCTGTTCGAGACCGGGCATCCCTGGATCGCCTTCAAGGACCCCTGCAACCTGCGCTATACGAACCCGCACATGGGCGTGGTGCACAGCTCCAATCTCTGCACCGAGATCACCCTGCATACCAATGACCAGGAGATCGCCGTGTGCAACCTGGGCTCGGTGAACCTCGCCGCCCATGTCGGCCCCGACGGCATCGATCACCAGAAGCTCCAGAAGACCGTGTCCACCGCCATGCGGATGCTGGACAACGTGATCGACTACAACTTCTACAACGTCCCGCAGGCGCGCAAGTCCAATCTGCGTCATCGACCGGTTGGCTTGGGGATCATGGGCTTCCAGGACGCCCTCTATCAGCTCCGTATCCCCTATGCGAGCGACGAGGCGGTGCAGTTCGCCGATACCTCCATGGAGGCGGTCTCCTATTACGCCATCCGCGCCTCGACCGATCTCGCCGAGGAGCGCGGGCGCTATTCGAGCTTCGAGGGCTCGCTATGGAGCCAGGGCGTGCTCCCGATCGACTCCATCGCCAGGCTCGAGGAGGGCCGCGGCGGTTATCTTCAGATGGACCGCAGCAGCACGCTCGACTGGGACGGGCTGCGCGAACGCGTCAAGCGCGTCGGCATGCGCAACTCCAACTGCATGGCGATCGCGCCGACCGCGACCATCTCCAACATCGCCGGGGTGAGCCAGTCGATCGAGCCCACCTATCAGAACCTCTTCGTCAAATCCAATCTCTCCGGGGAGTTCACCGTGGTGAACCCCTATCTGGTCAAAGACCTGAAGGATCAGGACCTGTGGGATGCGGTCATGGTCAACGACTTGAAATACTACGACGGCTCGGTGCAGGCCATCGACCGCATCCCCCAGGGGCTCAAGGAGCTCTACGCCACCGCCTTCGAGATCGACCCGCGCTGGCTGGTCGAGGCCGGCTCGCGCCGCCAGAAGTGGCTCGACCAGGCCCAGAGCCTGAACCTCTACATGAGCGAGCCGAACGGAAAGAAGCTCGACAACCTCTACAAGCTCGCCTGGGTGCGCGGGCTGAAGACCACCTATTACCTCCGCTCCATGGGCGCGACCCACGTCGAGAAGTCGACCATGGCCGATGCCTCGCGCGCCAACCGCCTGAGCGCCGTTGGCGGGAATTACCTCACGCTCAAGACCAAGGGCAATGGCTCGGGCGAGGTCAAGGCCTGCTCGATTCTGGATCCCGAGTGTGAGGCGTGTCAGTAGGATGTGGTGAGCTTGCGAACCGCATCAATCGATACCCGCGGATTGCGGAATGAGACAACAAAGGGGGGATCAAAATGACAGACTCGTTGTATGCCTTCATTCAGGGCTATGACCAGGCGCCGCAAAGCGACTGGTTCCGCCATTGCCGCGAGGCGGAGAAGCCCTTCGTGGTGATTCGCCCGCAGCCGGACTCGGCCGATGTGCTCTGGGACTACGTCACCCTGCCGCCCTGCTGCGACCGCATCCTGGCCGAGCGCTTGGAGGAGATCGAGGAGCAGGCGATCTCGATCTTCGAGGAGTACGCGACCGAGCGCTCCGGGTATCGGGTGAGCCCCACGCTGATCTCATTCACCGGCCTTCCGGCTGACACCGCCGAGCTGGCGGCCACCGACCTTTACCGGCTGATTGAGGGCGTGGTGAACGCCCCTGCCTCCGCCGCCCTCCAATAGGACAAGAACGGCCGACGAGCCGCCACCCCAAGCCACTCGGAGATCCAAGCATGCTGAACTGGGACGACCCCCTCGCCGCCATCGCCGCCAAGGCCCCGCCGGCGCCAGCTCGCGTCTATGAGCGGCCGGTTGAGCCGCCCCTGCGGCCGCACGACACCGCCGATCACGTGCGCCCGGGCCGGGGCGTGGTCGCCAACGAGGCGCTCATGGCGACCGCCGGGTCCGCCCCGGTCGTCGCCGCCGAGCCGGCCAACGCACTCAGTCAGCACGAGTTCGACCATACCGCCGCGGGCGGCGCAACCGGCCTCGAGAGCCTGGAGATCGGCGCCGGACGGGTGCGGGTGGACGACAAGCGGATCATCAACTGCCGCGCCGACCTCAACCAGCTCGTACCGTTCAAGTACGACTGGGCCTGGCAGAAGTACCTCGACGCCTGCGCCAACCACTGGATGCCGCAGGAGATCAACATGAACGCCGACATCGCACTCTGGCGCAGCCCCGACGGCCTGACCGCGGACGAGCGCACCATCATCAAGCGCAACCTCGGCTTCTTCGCGACCGCCGACTCTCTGGTCGCCAACAACCTGGTGCTCGCGGTCTACCGCCACATCACCAACCCCGAGTGCCGCCAGTACCTGCTGCGCCAGGCCTTCGAGGAGGCCCTGCACACCCACGCCTACCAGTACGTGGTCGAGAGCCTGGGGCTCGACGAGGGCGAGATCTTCAACATGTACCGCGAGGTCCCCTCGGTCGCGCGGAAGGCCGAGTGGGCCCTGCCCTACACCCAGTACCTGGCCGACCCCCACTTCCACACCGGCACCCCGGAGAACGACCAGAAGCTGCTCCGCGAGCTGGTCGCCTTCTACCTGATCTTCGAGGGGATCTTCTTCTACGTCGGCTTCGTCCAGATCCTCTCGATGGGGCGGCGCAACAAGATGACCGGCACCGCCGAGCAGTTCCAGTACATCCTGCGTGACGAGTCGATGCACATGAACTTCGGCATCGACGTGATCAACCAGATCAAGATCGAGAATCCGCACCTGTGGACCGCCGCGTTCAAGGACGAGCTGGCGGCGATGATCCGCGACGCGGTGACGCTGGAGGCCCAATACGCCCACGACACCATGCCGCGCGGCGTGCTGGGGCTCAATGCCCCGATGTTCGAGGAGTACCTGCACTTCATCGCCAACCGCCGCTGCGCCCAGATTGGGCTCCCCGAGCAGTATCCCGGCGCGACCAACCCCTTCCCTTGGATGTCGGAGGTGCTTGACTTAAAAAAGGAGAAGAACTTCTTCGAGACCCGGGTCACCGAGTACCAGACCGGCGGGACGCTGAGCTGGGACTGAGGGGACACCCGTCCCCCCAGGCCTCCGGCAGCCGGGGGCGGGGAGCAGCTTGGCGCCCGGCGTCAGGCAGGGTTTTGAGATCGCAGTACCCCTAAGGAGCAGTCGCCACCGATATCGTCCGCCGTCCTCAGTGAGGGTCGAGCCATGCGCCTTGAGCAACAGATCACCCATCCCCGGCTGCTCCGTAAGCCGATCCGTGGGGATGGCCCCAGCACGGCAGGCTTGCGCGGCGAGGTCGACGCGGATAAGGCGAGCCGGTTCGTCGACGCCACCCTGCTCGATCAGCCTCGCAGGGCCGCGATCATCCAGGCGCTGGGGGAGCGCCAGATTGGCGACGAGCTCGGACGTGAGATCTTCATCGGTGCGGTCGAGTATCAACTGACTGCGTACGCCCATGACCTCGGCCCAAAGGCGAGCGCGGACCCGGACCCGGGTCTGCGAGCGGCCGCCGCGCAAGCGCAGGGCATTGCGGTGCTGCTGGGGCGTCTACCGGAAGCGGCCCGCCGGCTGCTGGCTGAGCGCCTCATGAGCCAGGACGCGCCCCGTCTGGACGCGGGCCAGGACCTGCTGTGCGAGCTGGGGTGCGAGATCGACCACCTGGCGCAGGCCTGCCGGCTGGCAGCCGAGTCGCCTCCGCCGGCGTCGGGCACGGAGCTGGGGCTGATCCGCCAGCTCGCTCGGGCCTTCGCCGCCTGCTTCGAGGAGACCGCGACGGCGGCGGCCGATGGCGGGTTCGCCACCGCGCTGCGGGTCCTCGCCGAGAAGACCGGACTCGCCATTCCCCACGCCCCGGCGCTGCTCAGCCGGGCCCTGTCGAGCCCGGCCGCTGAGGCCGATGCCGGCATGCCCAAGGGTCGCGTCCAAACAGAGACCCCGGTCGCTGGCTCGACGCACTCAGTCGGGGTGCCGATCCTCGCCGGTCGAGGCCCGATCGGGGTCTAGCTCGACTGCTGCCAGCGCCTCGCGGGACAGACGCTGGAGCACTGTGAGATGTCCGATCGACTGCTCCAGCGAGTTGACCACCGACCCCAGCTCCTCTAGCGCGCCGCTGTCGAGCCGCCGGGAATCCCGCAACCGCCGTAGCTCGAGGAGCGCGTTGCGCAGGCCGCCCTCGGTCTCCTGAGCCGTTCGCAGACTGCTCAGGAACCACCGCGAGAGGGCACCCTTTCCGCTCCCCGAGGCGATCATCGTGCTCGCGCACCGGCGCCTGCGGCCGTGCCCAGATCCGCGGGCGTCGGCTCGCGCCGCGGCTGCGACGGTCTGGGCCCGCCACCACGCAGCCGGCGCGCCCGACGCTGGGGGTCGATCAGCAGGCCGTGGATGACCGAGGCAACCAGCGGGATGGTGACGAAGGCCGCGAGACCGGTCATCGCCCCGTCCAGCCAGCCGAGGGCGAGGGCACCGCCCAGATGGCCGAGAACGCCCGCCAACCGTGGGGCGAGGCCACTGCCGCCCGGCACTTGCGCTCGGCGCGACGCCCAGTAGGGGAGACTCCAGGCAAGCAGAAGTGCCGCTGCCGCGAAAATGACGTATTCCATCGTGCGCTCCACAGTCCAGGTCGCTCCCCTCGGGAAACGCTGAAGGATTCAGCGTTTCGCGCGCGGGGCAGGCTGCGCCGCCGGTTTCACTCGCTCAAACGACTGAAACTGAGGGAAGTCGGAAACCGCGTTTTCGACTTCCGTGCCGATGCTCGGCCCGGGTGGCCAAACAATCAGCGGCTCCTTCGGGGGACGGCAAGGGCAGAGAAGCAGATCTCGCGCCAGTCGGCGGAGGCCATGAGGGACAGGGGGCTCCGGGAATGGAAGGGCGCACTTCACGCGCCGGCTGTCGTGCCAACACGACGGCCGGCGCCGAACCGTCAGTCCCCGCCCGGGCGAGCGACGGTGGTAGAGTGAACACGCCAACCGGCGGAGCTCGATAAATCCCTTGAAAGGGCGATAACAGCGTTTAATATAAGCGCTAGCTAATATATCAGGATCAACGCCACCATGAACCTCACCAGCCTGATACCCATCCTCGCTACCCTGCTCGCAGCCGCCCCCGCGTCCCAAGACCCCGCCTCCCTGGCGACAGCGGCGGCGGAGTACCGCGTGATCCCGCGCGAATACCGGCTCGACGGGGTCGTCGAGGCGGTCCGGCGTACCACGGTCTCCGCCCAGACCCAGGGCCAGGTGCAGGAGATCCTCTACGACGTCGACGACTTCGTGACCCGCAATGCGGTGTTGGTACGCCTCAAGGACACCGAGCATCGCTCTCGGCTCACACAAGCCGAGGCGGAGCTCAAGTCCGCGACAGCGGACCTGGAGCAGGCGCGCGACGAGCACGCACGGGTCAAGGGTCTGCATGAGCGGCAGCTCGTCTCGGACTCCGCGATGGACAGCGCGAACGCCGCACTGAAGGGCGCCCAGGCGCGCTTCGAGGCGGCCGTGGCCGGCGTCGAGCAGGCCCAGGAGCAGCTCGAGTACACCCAGATCCGCGCCCCCTACTCCGGCATCGTCACCCACCGCCACGTCGAGCTCGGAGAGGTCGCGAGCCCCGGGCAGCCGGTGATGAGTGGGATCTCCCTCGACGAGCTGCGCGTCCTCGTCGACGTGCCGCAGAGCCTGATCCCGGCCGTGCGTGGGGGCGGCGAGGTGCGGGTCTACCCCGCCGACGGGGGCGTGCTGACGCCGACGAACATCACCATCTTCCCCTTCGCCGACCTGGGCTCCAACACCTTTAAGGTGCGCGTGGATCTCGCCGAGGGGACCAAGAGCCTGTTCCCCGGGATGTTCGTGAAGACCGGCTTCACCATCGGCGAGCGCCGCGAGCTGGTGATCCCCGCCCAGGCGGTGGTCTACCGCTCCGAGGTGACCGGGGTCTACGTGCTGGGCGGCGACAGTCGCCTGCAGTTCCGCCAGATCCGCACGGGGCGCGCGTTCGACGACCAGATCGTCGTACTTGCGGGCCTGAGCGAGGGTGAGCGGGTCGCGCTCGATCCGGTCGCGGCCGGGGCGACCCTCAAGGACCAGACCGCAAGGGGGTCGCACGATGGCTGAGCAGCTCGGCATCTCCGGGCGGATCGCCGCGCGCTTTCAGGCGACCGAGATCACGCCCCTGCTGGCCTTGGTCGGGCTGCTGCTCGGGCTGTTCGCGGTCCTGATCACCCCGCGCGAGGAGGAGCCCCAGATTAATGTCACCTTCGCCGATGTCTTCATCCCCTTCCCAGGGGCCTCGGCGAGCGAGATCGAGCACCTGGTTGCCGGTCCGGCCGAGCAGGTGCTCTCCGAGATCAAGGGGATCGAGCACGTGTTCTCGGTCTCCCGTCCCGGCATGGCCATCATCACCGTTCAGTTCAAGGTCGGCGAAGACCGCACCGACGCCATCGTGCGCCTGTTCAGCAAGGTCCTCTCCAACCAGGACTGGTTGCCGCCCAACCTCGGCGTCGGCACCCCGATCGTCAAGCCCAAGGGGATCGACGACGTCCCCATCCTGAGTGCCACCCTCTGGTCGCACGACCCCGCAGTCGGCGCCTTCGAGCTCGGCCAGGTCGCTCACGCCATCGAGCAAGAGATCAAGCGTGTCCCGGGCACCCGCGACGTCTACACCCTGGGCGCCCCCGCCCAGACGGTGCGCGTGCTGCTCGACCCCCAGGCACTCGCCGGCCACGGCATCGACCTCACGGATCTGCGTCGGGCCCTGCAGGCCGGCAACCTGATCCGCGACGACATCGCCGTGACCGCCGACAACCAGGAGATCCAGGTCCAGGCCGGGACATTTCTGAGCTCTCCGGAGGAAATCGGCGACCTTGTGATCGGTCTGCACGGGGGGCGCCCCGTGTATCTGCGCGACGTGGCGATTATCGAGCGTGGCCCGGAGCAGCCGGTGAGCTACGTCTGGATGGGTGAGGGCCCGGGCTCCGACCACACCGGCCTCACGCTCGCCGGGACCACCCCGGCGGTCACCATCGCCGTGGCCAAGCAGGAGGGGACCAACGCGGTCGACATCGCCCGGCGCGTGGTGGAGCGCTTCGATCAGCTCCACGGGGTCTTCATCCCCGAAGGCGTCGAGGTGACCATCACCCGCAACTACGGCGAGACCGCCGACGCCAAGGCCAAGAAGCTGATTCAGAAGCTGTCTTTTGCCACCGCCTCGGTCGTCCTCCTGGTGCTCGTCACCATCGGCTGGCGCGAGGCAGTGATCGTCGGCGCGGCGGTGATCGTCACCCTCGCGCTCACCCTGTTCGCCTCCTGGGCCTGGGGGTTCACGCTCAACCGGGTCTCGCTCTTCGCGCTCATCTTCTCGATCGGCATCCTGGTCGATGACGCCATCGTGGTGGTCGAGAACATCCACCGGCACATGGGCATGAGCCGCCAACGCCTGCTCGATCTCATGCCCAAGGCGGTCGACGAGGTCGGTGGGCCGACCATCCTGGCCACCTTCACCGTCATCGCCGCGCTCCTACCGATGGCCTTCGTCACCGGGCTCATGGGGCCGTACATGAGCCCGATCCCGATCAACGCCTCCACCGGGATGCTGATCTCGCTGGTGGTCGCCTTCGTCTTCACGCCCTGGATGACCAATTTCATGCTCGGCAAGCGGCACGAGGCGCAGGCCCAGGCGCATGGGGGCGGGGGTCATGCGGACGCCGGCAGCGGCGGGCTACAGCACTTCTTCGAGCGGGTCATCAGCCCTTTCCTGCTCGGGTCCAAGGGCAATCGCAACCGTTGGCTGCTGCTTGCGGGGATCCTGCTCCTGATCGCGCTCTCGTTGATGCTGGTCGCCAGCAAGACGGTGATCCTCAAGATGCTGCCCTTCGACAACAAGTCCGAGCTCCAGGTGGTGCTCGACATGCCGGAGGGGACCAGCCTGGAGCAGACCGCGCGGGTGCTGCGCGAGATGGGTGAATTCCTGGCCAGCGTGCCCGAGGTGACCGACTACCAGACCTACGCGGGCACTGCCGCGCCGATCAACTTCAACGGCCTCGTGCGCCAGTATTACCTGCGCGAGGGGGCCCACCAGGGCGACATCCAGGTCAACCTGGTCGAGAAGCACCACCGCGACCGATCCAGCCACGAGGTGGCCCTTTCGGTACGCGAGCCGCTGCAGGCGATCGCCCGGGCCCACAAGGGCAATACCAAGATCGTCGAGATCCCGCCCGGACCGCCGGTCCTCGCGCCGCTGGTCGCCGAGGTCTACGGCGTCGACTACGACGGGCAGATCGCGGTGGCCGGCTCGGTGCGCGAGGTCTTCGAGTCGACGCCGGACATCGTCGACGTCGACGACTCGGTCGAGTACCCGGGCAAGAAGTACCTGGTCGAGGTCGACCGCGCCAAGGCCTCGCTCCTCGGGGTCAACCAGGCCGCCATCGCCCAGGCCCTGGCCACCGTGCTCGGGGGCGAGGACATGAGCTTCCTGCACGGGGCGAACGTCAAGTACGCGGTGCCGATCCGGGTCGAGTTCAGCGAGGCCGACAAGGCCGACCTGGAGCAGGTACTGGCGCTTCGCGTTCGCTCGCAGGGCGGGCAGCTCGTGCCGCTCTCGGAGATCGTACGGGTGGTCGAGACCACCCGCGCCCACAGCATCTTCCACAAGGACCTGCTGCCGGTGGTCTACGTCACCGCCGACATGGCCGGCGAGACCGATAGCCCGCTCTATGGCCTGTTTGAGATCGCCGGTCGGCTGACCGAAGAGCTCGGGCTGGAGCAGTGGTTCCGCCAGCAGCCCGCCAACCCCTACGAATACAGCCTGAAATGGGATGGCGAGTGGCAGGTGACCTACGAGACCTTCCGCGACATGGGCATCGCCTATGGGGTCGGACTGATCCTGATCTATCTCCTGGTTGTCGCCCAGTTCCGCTCCTATCTGGTCCCGTTGATCATCATGGCCCCCATCCCGCTCACCATCATCGGAATCATGCCGGGGCACGCGATCCTCGGCGCCCAATTCACGGCGACCTCGATGATCGGCATGATTGCGCTCGCCGGGATCATCGTGCGCAACTCCATCCTGCTGGTCGATTTCATCAACCAGGAGGTGCGCGGCGGCATGGCCTTTGAGCAGGCGGTGATCCGCTCGGCGGCGGTGCGCGCCAAGCCGATCGTGCTGACCGGCGTGGCCGCCATGGCGGGGGCGGTCTTCATCCTCGACGACCCGATCTTCTCGGGGCTCGCCGTCTCGCTGCTGTTCGGCCTCTTCGTCTCCACCATCCTCACCCTGGTGGTGATCCCGGTGGTCTACTACGGGGTGATGCGCAACCGGGTGGAGTGGATCCGCACGGCCACCGGGTGATCCCCGGCGCCCGGGGCGGGAGTGAGCCCGCCCCGACAGGGCCGCCTTGGCAAGATCAGGCCCGGGGCCGAAGATTGGCCGCAGCCACCCGCGTAACGCTTATGGCCCACTCGATCCCGCCTCCACTCCTTGACGACGCCCGCTGCGCCTTTCTACTGGGGCCGGTCTCGATCAACGCGGCGGGACGGGATGCGGCCCAGGTCCCTTCGGTGAGCCGCGCGCTCGGCTGCCGGGTGTCGGCGGATCGGCGCGAGGTTACGGTGCTCCTCGCCGCCGCCCGTGCCGGTGAGCTGATCGCAGACTACCAGGCGAACGGGGCCATCGCGGTGGTCTTCAGCCGCCCCAGCACCCACGAGACGCTCCAGCTCAAGGGCAGCGATGCCCGTATCGAGCCACCGGCACCGGGCGATCGAGAACTGATCGCCGCCTATCGCGAGGCCCTGGCGATCGAGCTCGCCTCCCTGGGCTACGGGCGCAACTTCGCCATGACCCTGACCGCGTTCGGCGATGACCCTCTGGTCGCGGTCCGGTTCACCCCGACCGTCGTCTTCCTCCAGACCCCCGGCCCCGGCGCCGGTCGCCGCCTGGAGCGCTGATCCTTGGCGGTCCCGCTCTCGTCCCTGCGAAGCTGCCTGGAGGGCGCGGTCCCGGCGGCGATCGCGACCTGCGCCGCCGACGGGACACCGAACGTGGCCCTGCTCTCCCACGTGCACTACGTCGACGAGGCCCACGTCGCCCTGTCGTTTCAGTTCTTCAGCAAGACGCGCGAAAACGTGCTGGTCAATCCCCGCGCCCGCGTCCAGGTGATCGATCCCGACACCGGGATCCACTGGCGCCTCGATCTGCACTATCTGCGCACCGAGACCGAGGGGCCGCTCTTCGAGCTGATGCGCGCGCGGCTCGCCGGCATCGCCTCACAAACCGGCATGAGCAAGGTGTTCCGGCTCCAGGGCGCGGACGTCTACCGGGTGCTCGCGGTGGAGTCCGCCCACGGCGGGGTGAGCGTCTGCCCCCCGCCTCGGCCCGATCGGCTCCCGGCCCTGCGACGCCTCTGCGAGCAGGTCGCGGCGCAGGCGGACCTTGCCTCCGTGCTCGACGCCGCGCTGCGCGGGTTGGGTGAGGGCTTCGACATCGATCACGCGATGATCCTGATGCTCGATGCCGCGGGCGGGAGGCTGTACACCGTCGCCAGCCGCGGCTACCCGCACTCGGGCGTCGGCTCCGAGATCCCGCTGGGCCAGGGGGTGATCGGGGTCGCCGCCCGCGAGGGGACGGCGATCCGCATCGGCCACATGGCGCTGGAGTACGTCTACAGCCGGGCGGTCCGCGAGAGCCTCGCGGCGGAGGGCGGCGCGGGCGATATTGAGACCGAGATCCCCCTGCCCGGCCTAGCGGACTCCCGCAGCCAGCTCGCCGTGCCCCTACGTCACGGCGGCCGGGTGACGGGGGTGCTTTACGTCGAGAGTCCGGACGAGCAGCGATTCCAGTTCGACGACGAGGACGCCCTGGCGGTCCTGGCGACCCAGCTCGCGGCGGCGATCGCGGCGATGGACGAGGCCGAGGAGCCGACGCCGATGCCGGCGAGCCGCGCCGCTCGCGCGCCGAGCGGACAGGTCGTCACCGTCCGCCGCTACCGGGCGACCGATAGCATCTTTCTCGATGAGGACTATCTGATCAAGGGGGTGGCCGGGGCCATCTTCTGGCGGCTCACCAGCGAGTACCTGCGCACCGGCCGCACCGAGTTCACCAACCGCGAGCTGCGGCTCGACCCCGCCATCCGCCTGCCGCCGACCTGCGAGAACCTCGAGGCGCGCCTCATCCTCCTGCAGCGGCGGCTCGCCGAGCGCTGCGCCTTCGCGGGCATCGAGAAGACCGGCCGCGGCCGCTTCCGCCTGTGCGTCAGCCGGCCGCTGCACCTGGAAGAGATGCCGGCCTGAGCGGGCCGGCCTGCCGCCTCAGCGGGTCGCCACGGCGGTGTCGGCCACCCGCGGCGTCATGTCGATATAGGGCGTGGCGACGGCCGTCCCCGGCGGGGCGTAGGCGGGGCTGGCCTGGCCGGCCGCTCCCAGGCCGCGCAGGTAGTGATAGATCGCCCCGAGGTCGGCGTCGCTCATCTCGCGCAGATTGAACCAGGGCATGGGCGGACGCATCGGCTGGCGCGCCAGGGCGATCCACTCCGCCTCGCTGAGACCCTGGACCCGCAGGCGCAGGTTGGGTGGGTAGGTCGTCCCCCAGGGACCGCGGAAGCCGAGCTCGCTCCCCGTCAGCCATTGCTCCTCGGGGACCTGACCGCTCGTCGGCATGTAGTTCGGCGTATGGCAGTCGTTGCAGCCGGCCACGCTGACCAGGTAGCGGCCCCGTGCCTCGGCGTCCGGCCCGGCGGCGGACGCGGCGACGCTGGCCGCGAGCAGGGCCGTTAGGCAGAATCCACAAAAGGCGTCAGTTGTGCTCATGGGTGGTCCTCCGTCGTCATCGGGTTGTCTTTGCAGCGACGGTTGCAGCATAGGCCCGAGCGTCCGGGCCTGTTCCTAAATCTATGCTCAGGAAACCCTAAGAGTTTCTTAACCCGAGCCTGGGCGACTTTCACAGGCTGGAGACCCACATGGCCGCGCATCTCATCCGAACATTCGTTGCCGCCCTGGCGCTGTTTCCCGCCGCCGCCGTCGCACTCGATCCGGGCGTCGCCAAGGGGACCCTCCGGGTCGATGGGGACGCAGTGACGCTGAGCCATTCGCTGGCGCTGCGCCAAGACAACACCGAGGGACTGCTCGACGGGCCTGAGCTGCGGCTGCTGTTGAGCGATCGGGAGGTCCCGCCGAGCGCCTTGGCCGGTCCCCAGCTCACGGGGATCGAGCGGCTCGCGCGATCGGGGGGCGTGCGCGGCATCCTGCTCAGACTGGAGGCCGATGCCCAGCCCGACTCGGTCTTCGGCACCCTGCTCTATCCGCCCGCCGAGCCGGGGGCCTCGCTGACTTACTTCACGCTCTCCAGCGTAGGGGCGGGGTTCCAACGCTTCGAGACCGGCGACAAACGGATCCTCGGCGAGGCGGCGCACCGCAGCCACCCAGAGGCCGACTTCCCGGGGATGGTCCGATTCGAGTACCAGGCGGGCTTCAGCGCCCCGGTGTTTCAGGACCTCGACGTCACCGCTGACCTCAAAGGCCGAGCGGCTCAGGACTCCGAGCCCGCGCGCGCCTTTCTCGTCTTCGAGCAGGCCCTGCGCGACGCCGACCTTGCCGCGGCCTTCGCGCGGATGACCGAGGCACGCGCCGAGGAGCTGCGGAACTTCCTGGAGCAGATCGGCGAGTCGGAGTTTCGCGCCCAGGCGGTGGCGATGCTGCCGCCGAACGAGGTCCGTAAGGGCCAGATCGAGCGCGTGGTGATCCGCGGCAAGCGCGCGACCCTGATCTATCGCGAGCCCGGCGCGCTCGGAGCGGGCACGCTGGTTGAGAAGGACGGGGCCTGGAAGGTCGACTGACGCGACAGGCTCAGAGGTGCCGGCCGTAGGTCTCGCGCACGCGGAGCGCCGCGACGAGACCGATCAGGGCGAAGCCGAACGACAGCCAGAGGCCGTTGCGGTAGTCGGCGGCCGCGTAGACGCGGATCCCGTCGCGCAGGCTTCCGTCCCAGGTCTGGTCGAGCACCCAGCCAAACGCGGGCTGCGTGACGGCGGCGCCGAGGAAGAGCCCGGTGTTGACCAGGGCGATCGCCATCCCAGCCACCGAAGGGGCCAGACACTCCTTGGCCGCGGCGTAGGTCACGACGAAGCCCCCGGCCGCGACCCCGAGCAGGGCGTAGAGCAGGAGCCCGCTCCAGCCCGGCCCCCACGGCAGCAGGATGAGCCCCAGCCAGGCGAGGCAGGACAGCGCCGCGCCGCCCGCGATCACCGGCCGGCGCCGTCCGATGCGGTCCGACAGCCAACCGGCCTGCAGCGACCCCAGGGCGAAGCCCGCCAGCGCCGCGGTGGTGTAGAGCGACGCCCCCGCGCGGTCGAGGTCGAAGAGGTCGCGCATCAGCGGCACCCCCCAGAGTCCGGCGAAGGCGAACAGGCTCCCGGTCACGCCGAAGTTCACCCAGAACCCGGGCCAGACGTCGCGTCGCCCGAGCACCGCGCGCAGCTCCGGGAGCCAGTGCCGCTCGCGCGGCGGGTGGGGCGGCAGCCCCTCCTGCTCGCGCACCGAGGGGAAGCCCGCGTCCTCCGGTCGGTTATGGACGAAGATCAAGGTGAGCACGGCGAGCACCAGGGAGACCACCCCGGCCGCGACGAACAGATCGCGCCAGGAGACGCCCGCCAGCACCAGCGCCAGCGGCCCCGCCGCGAGGATCGAGCCCAGATTGCCGAGCATCAGGGTCAGCCCGCTGATCCGTCCGTACTGGCGGTCGGCGAACCAGAGGCTGTTGCTCTTCATCAGCCCGACGAAGACCACGGAGACCCCCAGCCCGACGAGGAAGCGCCCCCAGCTCGCCGCCGCGAAGTCGGGCGCCAGACCGAACAGGATCGACCCGACCCCGGCGACCAACGCACCGGCAGCGACACTCCGGCGCGGTCCCAGGGTGTCCGCCAGCACCCCCGAAGGGATCTGCATCGCCGTGTAGATGTAGTAGTAGGTCGCGGCCAGCGAGCCGAGCGCCGCACCGGTGATGCCGAAGGCCTGCATCAGGTCGGCCGAGACCACCGCCGGGGCCATGCGGTGGAAGTAAACCATCATGTAGGAGCCGACCAGCAGCCAGAACACCGTCCAGCGAGTGCGCAGGAATCGGGCCCTCTCTTGGGGTGTGAGGATCATCTCGGCTCCGGGCTCGGTCGGTTCCCGCCATGATCGTACGATTCTTACCCCATGGCGATCTCACGCCGCGCGCGGCCTGATCCAACCACATCGACGCTGTCGCTTTGCCTTAAACTGTCGCGATGGCAAAGGGCAAACCAAAGCACACCGGCGCGACGATCGCGCTCAACAAGAAGGCCAGCCACGAGTATCACATCGAGCAGCGCTACGAGGCCGGCCTGTCACTCGAGGGTTGGGAGGTCAAGAGCCTGCGTGCGGGGCGCGTGCAGCTCGTCGAGAGCTACGTGCGCATCCTCAAGGGCGAGGCGTTCCTGATCGGCGCACACATCTCTCCGCTGCCGACCGCCTCCACTCACATCCACCCCGACCCCCTGCGCACCCGCAAGCTCCTGCTCAACCGCAGCGAGCTCAACCGCCTGATCGGCCTCACCGAACGGGCCGGCTACACCCTGGTCCCGATCGCACTCTACTGGAAACGCGGCCGGGCCAAGATCGAGATCGGTCTCGGCAAGGGCAAGAAGCTCCATGACAAGCGCGCCAGCGAGAAAGACCGCGACTGGGCACGCGAGAAGGAGCGACTATTCAAGCAGCGCTGACAGGACACCGAAACGCCGCCGACGGCAACCCAGCGCGGTCGCCTCGGGTTGACAGTAATCGCGCACAACCGGATACTCAGCCGCCTAGCCAAGCGCCCGTAGCTCAGCTGGATAGAGTACCTGGCTACGAACCAGGTGGTCGGGAGTTCGAATCTCTCCGGGCGCGCCAAATTTCTCAGTTACATCAAGCGGTTACGGCGTCATGCCTGACCGCTTTTTGTTTCAGCAAAACCAGTGCGGGACTTTTGCGGGAGTCCTGTCCGCAGATCCGGTTGGCAGCGTCGATCAGGTTCCGCAGCTCCGCCGCCGAGTAGTGCGTGGTGATCCGTCCCGACCTGTGTCCGAGCAGGTCCTGCCGGTCCTCGTAGCTCACACCCGCCGCCCGAAGACGACGTCCAAACGTGTGCTTCATGTCGTGCACGCGTACCTGACCGAGACCGGCACGCTTCCGCGCCCTTTGCCAAGCGGTGTTGTTCATTCCGTTGACGGGATGCCCGCGGAAGGTGAAGACATACTCCGGGTGCTCGCCCCTCACCTCTTCGATCACGGAGCTGGCCACGCGATTGAGCACCACCAGGCGCTCATCCCCGTTCTTGACCCAATCGGCCGGGATGATGAACACGCTGGTGCCCAGCTCGTGCACGGGGATCTCCCATTCCCAACGCAGGCCGCAGACCTCCTTCTCCCGGGTCCCGGTGTTGACCTTGAAGAGCGCCATCCTGGCCAGGTGCGGAGGCAACTCCCGGAACAGCCGTTCCTGTTCCTCCCAGGACAACGGGTAGGGCTGTCGCGCATCTGTCACGGGCAACAACTTGATCTTCGGTGGTGACTGCAACCAGGTCAGGTTGTTTTCGTCCAGCCACTCCGACGCCGCCAGATTCAGAATGTGCCTGACCACCCCCAGGGCGAGGTTGATGCTCTTGGTCTTGATTCCCTGCTTGAGCCGGGCCGTGACAAAGGGCTGCAGAGTTCCAGTGTGAACCGACTCGATCGCCAGATGACCGATGTAAGGGTCGAGCTGCTTGAGGTGCAGCGCCTCGTCCGCGATCCGGCGCTTGTGGTGGTTCTCGTTCAGGTACTTGGTGGCGGCCAGCCGAAAAGCGCGCTTCGGCCTTACTCCATAGATGACCGCCTGCCGGACGTCCTCTGTCTTCTTGGCGAGGTACTCTTCCGCCTTTGCGAGGTCGCTCTCTCCAGTGCTTTCGCAAACGCGGACGCCTCGGATCTGTTTGTCGATGTGCCAGACCCCGCCGCGCTTGTAGAGGCCAGGCGTTCTTTTGCGTCCCATAGTTGGTCTCCCCTAGGTTGACCGGGACGCCCGTTGCGGGCCTTATACTGATCCACCCGGGCATCGAGATCAAATCGATCGAAGGCGACCCCCTGCTTTCCCACGCGGATCTCGACGACGTAGGGACGAACCTCCGCGTTGAAGCGGTTCTTGTCCATACCGAGGTAGAAAGGTGCGTCCCTCAGCCGGATGAGTCTGGGATTGATACCGGGAAAGCTGCCGACGTCGTGCTCCATCGTCCTCTAGCTCCCACCGGACACATAAATCATCGGGGACAGGTGGGGGCCTCGGACCTTCATCGCGACAGTCGCTTAGAACCCATCCCATTACACACATCTCATAGCCCATGAGCCTCTCTGGCGAATTTGATCCCGGCGGCGAAGTCCATGACGCGCTGAAGACCCAGCCAGATGG
>JALOTB010000089.1 GCA_025458165.1 Chromatiaceae bacterium
ACGATCAGGTGGGTGCGCCCGTAGCGGGTGCCGTAGGAGATGAAGATCCAGATGTAGATCAGATAGAAGGGACTGATTGCGGTGCGCGTGAGGAAGATCGCCAGACTGACTGCGGTGATGTCGAAAGCCAGGCCGACGTATTGCCGTGCGACCCAGGTGGGGCGTACCAGCACGCTGATGAGCATCCCCAGGAAGACCGCCAGGTAGACGGCGAAGAACAGCAGGTAGTAGTCGATCTGGACCTCGTAATAGCCGGTCCAGGCCCCCAGTCCGATATAGCTTGCGCCGAACAGCCAGAGTCCCAGACGCACTAGCGCGGACTGGAACTCGGGGTTGCTGCGCAGGGCGGCGTTCAGCAAGGGCATGGGCGTCTCCTACTCGCCGGCGCAAGGGTCGAGGTCCCGCCGAGCCTTGGGCCGCGCGGCTGGGGCCTTGGGTCACCGGGATCGTGATATATTAGACGACACTTCAGGAGTCCCGTAGCGGCCAACTCGACGCGTCGCGCATCGGTTCTGCGGCAAGGCCGCTGCGCTACTCGCGTTCGAATCCGAGCGGCGGACCATGCGGCACAGGACCGATCGCTGACGGCTAGCTAGCCTGTGTCGGCCGGTCGGATAACCGCTGCCGCGCTTGCCGGAGCCCCCCGAGACCTCGTTCGCCGCTCAGCGCCGGAGGGCGCGAGGGCATGACCCGAAGCTCTAGAGAGAGGAGACCCCCATGTCCAAGAAGCACCCCGTCGTCGCCGTGACCGGCTCCTCCGGTGCGGGTACGACGACCGTCAAACGCGCCTTCGAGCACATCTTCTATCGCGACGGCATCAAGGCCGCTGTGATCGAGGGCGACAGCTTCCACCGCTACGATCGCGCGGAGATGAAGGTGGAGATGGCCAAGGCCCACGAGGAGCACCGCAATCTCAGCCACTTCGGCCCGCAGGCCAACCGCTTTGATCTGCTCGAAGCGCTCTTCCGCAGCTACGGCGAGAGCGGCACCGGCAAGAAGCGCTACTACATCCACAGCGACGACGAGGCGAAGCAGCACAACGCCCGCCTTGGCACCAGCCTCAATCCCGGCCAGTTCACCCCCTGGGAGGATGTCCCCACGGGGACCGACCTGTTGTTCTACGAGGGCCTTCATGGCCTGGTCGTCACCGAGGAGGACAACGTCGCCCAGCACGTCGACCTCGGTGTGGGCGTGGTCCCGATCGTGAACCTGGAGTGGATCCAGAAGATCCACCGCGACAACCTCGAGCGGGGCTACTCCGCCGAGGCGATCGTCGACACCATCATGCGGCGCATGCCGGACTACATCACGTCGATCGTGCCGCAGTTCTCACTGACCGACATCAACTTCCAGCGCGTGCCGACGGTTGATACCTCGAACCCCTTCATCGCCCGCGACATCCCGACCCCCGACGAAAGCTTCGTCATCATCCGCTTCAAGGACCCCAAGAAGCTCGATGTCGACTTCGCCTACCTGCTCTCGATGATCAGCGGCTCGTTCATGACCCGGCGCAACAGCATGGTGGTGCCGGGCGGCAAGATGGGCTTCGCCATGGAGATCGTCCTCCAACCCATCATCGAGCGCATGATGGATGCCCGTAACGCCTGAGCTCGCCACGCCCCCGGCGGCGCCTGCGCCGCCGGGGCCAATGCGCGCCCATATTCGCCGCCCACGGTCAGGTTCTCGGCTTGACGCGGACCGGAGGGACATAGAAGCGGCAGCTTCCTGATTGGGGTCCGCGGCCGTCCGCCCGGTCAGTGCGAATCAGGCTCCGAGCCGAGCGCCGCAACTACTCCAAGACGACCTTTGCCTTCAGTTTGTAGCCCACGCCGCGCACGGTCTCGATGAGCGTGGGACTTTGCGCGCCGGCCTCGATCTTGCGGCGGAGCTTCCCGACCAGCACGTCGACGCTGCGGTCGTCCGGAGACCAGTCGCGGCCGGCTACTAGATCGAGGATCGCGTCGCGGGTGAGGACACGGTTGCCGTGCCGTACCAGGGCCGCGAGGAGCTGAAACTCGTGCGGCGTCAGCGCGACCGGCTCACCCGCGGGCGAGGTCAGCTCGTAACCTTCGAGGTCGAGACGCCAGCCGGCGAAGCAGGCGACCGAGCCGGCCGCCTCCGGTTGCTCCGCCCGGGCCTCGCAGGTGCGGCGCAGGACGCTGCGGATGCGCGCCAGGAGCTCGCGCTCGCTGAAGGGCTTGGTGATGTAGTCGTCGGCGCCGAGCTCCAGTCCGGCCACCTTGTCCGTGGTGTCCGCCTTGCCGGTGAGGAACATGATGGCGAGATCCGAATGCGCGCGCAGCTCGCGCGCCAGGGTGAAGCCGTCCTCGCCCGGCAGCATGAGGTCGAGCAGCACCAGGTCGGGCCGCTCGACCGCGATCCGCTCGTGCATCTCCACGCCGCTCGCCGCGGTGCGCACGGCATAGCCCTCGGCCTTGAGGTAGCGCGCCAGCGCCCGGCAGAGGCGCGGGTCATCATCTACGATCAGGATGTTGTGAGTCCTTGCCACCTGGTCGCTCTCACCGGCCGATGATGCCTAAGGTCGTGGCCGATTATACCCACCGTCTCCGTCGCGCCTCTCGCCTCGCCGCGGGGGCCGAGCGATGGCCTGTCCGTCGCCGATGTCCGTGGGGTCAGAGGGCGCAGTGACCGAGCGTCGGCGCGTCCTCTGGTTGGTGCTGATCATGATGGCCGCGGTTGCAGCCAGCACCGGGGTGGCGATCACACTTCTGTACAACACCGCCTTCGAGCAGACGCGGGTGCACCTGGTCCAGACCGTGCACGAGCAGGCGCAGTTGATGGCCGCCCTGGTGCGCTCCAACGCCGAGCACCACCGGGACGACCCCGAGGGGCTGATGTCGGCGGCCCTGGAGGAACTGGGGCTGGCCTTTGCGCACCTGCCCGAGCCGGCGCAAGCCGCGGCGATCGCCATCGCCCGCCGCGAGGGCGACGCGATCGTCTACCTGGTCAGCCATGGGCGGCAGGGGCAGCAGCAATTGGGCCCCGTCCCCTTCGACTCCGAGGGCGCCGAGCCGATGCGCCGGGCGCTTTTCGGCGACTCCGGCTCGATGATCGGCCTGGACCGGAAGGGAGTCCGGGTGCTGGCCGCCTATCAGCCCCTACCGACGCTCGGGGCCGGACTGGTCGCCAAGATCGACCTCGCCGACCTGCGCGCCCCGTTCCTGCAGGCCGGGATGCTCATCGTGGGGCTGGCGCTGGTTTTGGTCTCCCTGGGGACGCTGCTCTTCACCCGCCTCACCACTCCGATCGTCCAGCGCCTGACCGAGAGCGAGCAGCGCTACCGGCGCCTCTTCCAGGGGGCGCCGGTACCGATCTGGGAGCTGGACCTTGCGCCCCTGCGACTCGCCCTGGGGGATCTGCGCAGCGGCGGCGTGCACGACCTCGAACGCCACCTCGCCGAGCACCCCCAGGAGGTCGATCGGCTGGCCGCCAGGGTTTGCGTCAAGGCCGTCAACCATGCGGCCCTGCGCCTCTTCGGCGCCGGCTCCGAGCAACAGTTCCGGGACTGGTTCGTTGGCCACCTGCTCCCGGCCAGCCGCCCCCTCAGCGCCGAGGGGCTCCGGGGCCTGTGGGCGGGGCGCGAGACCCTGCTCCAGGATCGGGTCGCCGTTGCGACAGTGGACGGCCGCGAGCTCGGAGTCATCCTCTCCACCCTGATCCCGAGCGCGGCCGATGCCTCCCACAGCGTGCCGGTCGCGGCGCTCGACGTCACCGCCGACGAGCAGCTCAAGCGCCGCCAGGCCGAGCTGGTGCAGGCCCAGAAGATGGAGGTGGTCGGTCAGCTCTCCGGGGCCGTCGCCCACGACTTCAACAACCTGCTGGCGATCATCCTCAGCAACCTGCGTTTCCTCCACGGCCGCTGCGGTGCGGACGCCGATGCCGAGCTTGGCGAGATCCTCGGGGACGCCCTCTCCGCCGCCGAGGACGGTGCCGTGCTCACCCGCCGGCTCCTGGCATTCGCCCGCCAGCAGCCGCTGGAGCCCCAGTGGTTCGACCTCGACCTGTTCATCGAGCACACCGGGCGCTTCCTGCGCCGGTTGACGGGCAAGGATATCGAGCTGGTGGTCCGGCGCACCGGCGGAGCGCTGCCCGTGCGGGTGGACCGCCAGCAGTTCGAGAGCGTGCTCCTGAACCTCGCGATCAACGCGCGCGACGCCATGCCGGCGGGCGGGAGGCTGACGATCGACCTCCACCGCCACTCGGCGCCGGCCTGGGGCCAGGGCCACGGCGGTCTGGCCCCGGGGCGCTATGCCCTGGTGCGGGTGAGCGACACCGGGACCGGCATGTCGCCGGAGACCCTGGCCCGCGCCTGCGAGCCCTTCTACTCGACCAAGCCGATGGGCAAGGGCAGCGGGCTCGGGCTCAGCACGGCGTTGAGCTTTGCCCGGCAGTCGGGCGGCGACCTGCGGATCGAGAGCGCACTGGGGCAGGGCACCAGCGTCTCGCTGTACCTGCCGGAGGCGGCCCCCGATCCCGCCGAGTCGGACCCGGCCGGCGCGGGCTCGGCGCCCGGCGCTGCGGCGCATCGCACCGCGACCATCCTCGTCGTCGACGACGACGAGCGGATCCGCCGCTTCGCCAGCCGTGCGCTCGCCGAGCTCGGCCATCGGGTGATGGAGGCCGAGAGCGCCGCGGCGGCCATCGGCGTGCTGGAGGCCAATCCGGAAGTCGAGCTGGTGCTCAGCGACATCGTCATGCCCGGTGAGCCCGACGGCTTGGGCCTCGCGCGATGGGTCCAGGCGCATCGGCCGGGGCTCCGGGTCCTGCTGACCAGCGCCTTTCCCCCCGAGCCGGGGCTCGCCGCGGCGGCCGGGGCTTTCCTCGCCAAGCCCTTCACCGAGGAGCAGCTCCGCGACGCCGTCGACCGGCTGCTCGAGCCCAGCCGGCCCTGAGGCCGCCCGCCGCGAGCCGACCGCGGGCAGCGATCGGCCCGCGATCCGGCGCGTTCACAATCCGTTACTGAATCTTTACACGTTCGTTACCGCGGCTTGCGCCTCCGGTTAAGTCCCCTGGCTACTCTTGTTAACGGAGGGGTCGAAGTACCCGAGCGAGGGCGGGCGCGGCGAATGCGTACCCCCACCGCGACCACCCGCCGGGTGACCCCTCAGGGATGGCCACAACGGCCCCGCGCGAACCGCGGAGGTTGCCAGATCCCCAGGGACAACGCGTTGTGGCGAGGACATCTTCGGGGGAATGAGGAAATGTCAGCGATGAAACGCTCTATCGTTCCGATCACACTTGTGGCCGCCATGGCGGCTATGCTGGCTGGTAGCGGCGCGTTCGCCGCACGGCCGCCGGGTGTCGGCGGAGGTGGCGGAGGTGGTGGCGGTGGCGGTGGGGAGGAGACGGCCGCCCAGAACCTGTCCGTGCCGGCCATCCTGGTCGGTCCCCTTGGGACTCTCGTCTGCGGCGCATCGGACTTGGCGCCGTCGGACCTGGTGCCGCCCACCGGTACCCCGCTGACCGGCTATGACGCCGCCGTGGGCTATTACTGGGTCCAGAAGGTGCACACCTGGAAGGCGCAGTGCTTCAACGACACTGAGGCATTGGTGTTCGGCGCCTGGGGTGACAACCTCGCGGGTGACGCGAAGCTGAAGGTCGGCAGCCCGATCCGGGTCGAGATCGTTCTCACGAACATGACTGATTACATGGGGACCGCCGAGCTTCCGGGGCCGATTCCGAGCGGGACCTTGCAAGGCTACAACGTCATCAAGCTGGAGAACACGCTCGACCGGCTTTCCGCCTACGGGCACCAGGCCGGCGGTGACGAGACTAGCGGCTGGACCGACATCCCGCAGGATGTCGGGCAGGCGTCGTGGGTGGTTCATGACGCGGGCATGCAGATCAGCGTCCAGAACCTGGACACCGGCGCGTTCGTGGTCCCGCTTCAGTCGATCGCGCCCGAGATCAATGCCACCGGCAAGGTCGTCTACGGGTACAACCTGCGCGTCCCCACGGTGGGAACCTACCAGATCCGGTTCAACAGCTCACCCGAAGTCACCTTCACGGGTACTGACGTTCCCAACGAAAACAACGACGCCAACAACGCCTACCTCGACATCGTCGTGGGTGCGGGTGGTGGCGGTGGCGGCGGTGGCAAACCTGGCGGCGGTAAGCCGAGGTAGCTCGATCGCCGCGTGAGTCGTCATTCGCCTCGTTGAGGCGCCGTCAAGGGGCCGGGGAAGGACTGGCAGACCTCCCCGGCCGTTCGATTCAAAAGGCAAAGTTCGATCGCTCCGGCCCCGCGGCGAACCAGCGGGCGGAGCGGCGGGTGAGGGGCAAAGGGCCAGCCCCATCCCCGGTCATGTCAACAGATCAACCAAAGGGCCCCGGAGGAATGTCATCCATGCAAGCCAATCGCTTGAGCAGCTTCCTTGCGGCGCTGGGCGCCGTCGGCCTGGCGGCGAGCGCCGCGAGCCTCGCCGCGCCCCCCTCGCCCCCCTGGTTCACCTGGACTAAGGTGGTGAACAACAACGACCTGATGCCAACGGAGGGCTGCGAGAAAGATCCCACCAAGTGCAAGCCGTTCAACAGCTATAACCAGCCCTCGGTGAACGAGCGCGGGCTGGTGGTCCTCCGTGCCCGCAGCCGCGGCGGCCAGGGCGACACGGGCGGCCACGGCGGTGGCGGGCATGAAACCACCGCTGTCCTAGCCAGCGACGAAGGTGGCGGTGGCGGAGGCGGTGGTGGCAGCGGAGGCGGGGGCGGCGGCACGGAGCACGGAAACCAGCCCGTGCACGGCATCTACACCCGCGACATGTCGGTCGCGGGCAGCCCCATCGTTCGCATCCTCGACCGCAAGACCGAGGTTCCACAGCCGAACAACATCCGCAGACCGCCGGAGAACTCGCCGAACAGCGGGCCTCTGACCACCTTCATCGAGACCCCGTCCTTCCCGCGCATCGACATGCTCTCGGACACCGTCGCCACCCGCGGTAACCACCGGCCGGTGTGGAAGGTGCTCGACCTAGACACCGGCGAAATACTGGAGCAGTTGGGGACCACGGGTATCTACACCAACCCCTTCGATGAGCTGATCACGGGCGCGAGCAAGCTCGGCGCCGCGCCGGGTCTGGAGTTCTTCGCGGTCCCCGGGATCGACCCGCCCCTCATGTTCGACGTCTTCCCCGGCGCGCCTGCGGTGACTGGCTGCAGCCCACTTGCGTGCACAATCGTGTTCAAGGGCAACTTCACGCTGGACGCGGGCAAGACGGGGGTGTTCTTCCGCGAGCTGACACCTGACCCCATCGTTCTCGAAGATGACACCGAGCTGAAACCGGCCGGCGGCATGTCGGAGGTGGTGCTGATCGCCAACAACGTGGAGACGGTCATCCCCGGCACCAACCCGCCGGTGATCTTCGGATCGACCTCGCCGCCGAGCGCGGCCAAGGGTCAGGTCGTCTTCGCCGGGTTCGACAACGAAGACGCCCCCACCCTGGGCGGGATCTATCTCGCCCCACTCGCGGAGACACCGCCGCTCAGGACCCTGGTCGCCATCGGCCAGCGCGTCCCGGGCGAGGGGCGGCGGTCGACCTTCAACAACCTCGGCGAGGGCGGCGCGTTCGACGGGCGTTACGTCGCCTTCTGGGGCGCCTGGGGGGCGCAGACCCGCACCGTGCGCCTTTACTGCCCGACCGAGGGCAACCGCGACCGCATCGCCTACTGCAACCGGGCGCTGGTCTGCGCCGATACGGGTGAGACCATCGGCGACCCGAACAGCACCTGCGACCAGACCGGCTGCTGGCAGGAGCGGCAGGTCCCGGTGAACCAGGGGATTTTCGTCCACGACACCGCGCCGCGCGGAGGTACCCGGACGGTGGCCAAGACCGGGGCGCGTTTCGACGAGTTCCTGTTCTGGAACTACTCGGGTAGGGTCCCCTGCGTCGGCGGCGGACACTCCGAGGAAGGCGGCGAGGACGACGGCGAGGCGGCGCGCTGGCGCTCCTCGGCCTTCGTCGCGGTCTCGGGCCAGGCCACCGCCTTCAAGGCCGTGGCGAGGGGCGGCCAACCGGGGGGCTGCGGATCCTGTCACAGCGGAGGCGTGGGCTCGGCCCCGCCGACTCCGTCCCATGGGCAGCCGATTGGGATCTACCTCAACCGGCAGCCGGGGCAATCGATCGTCACCGTGCTCGACACGCGCACCGACGGCCAGGCGCTCGACCCGGAGGCCCCGGCGGGCTCGATCGTGACCGAGCTCGGCATCGAGCGCGAGGGTCTGCGGGGCAACTGGATTGCCGTCAGCGCCAAGATGGCCGTCGGCGACGGCTCCGAGGAGGACGGCATGGCCGGGGTCTACATCACGACCCTGCCGCGGAAGTAAGATGGGGTAACTCGGCGGGGCGGGCGGCGCGGGACCGCCGCCTGCCCTGTCCCACAACCGACCGAGGGGCGGTCCGCCGCCCCCGCCGTCGATGGGCGAGCGCCCGAGTGTTAGCCGCGCGCGTTGTGCCAGGCCCAACCCCCATGTCCGAGCGGCGCATCCCCTTCCTCGGCTGGCTGCTGCCCGCGGCGGCGGCCGTCGCGCTGCTCATCGCCTTTCTCGGCTGGCACATCGTCGAGTCGCACCGCTTCTTCGGGCCCGGCGCGCGGAGCTGACCCAGGCTGCCCATCACATCGTGCTCTTCGGCCCCAAGGAGGGCCGCGAGCAGGCTTACGAGGAGGCGGAGCGGGGGCTGGCCGCCGAGCTCGCGGCGCAGCCCGCCCTTGCCACCCAGGCCCCCGAGCTGGTCGCGCTCACCGAGCGGCTGGGGGCGACCGAGCGCCAAGCGATCGCGGCGGCGCTCGCGGGGCGCCAGGCCGAGGCACTGGATCTGCTGCACTCCCCGGAATACATGGAGCAGAGCCGCCTGCTCTGCGCCCAGGCCGACGCCCAGAGCCAGGCGGTCTACGCGCGCTTGAACCAACGCCTGCGCGAGCACGGCTGGAGCGCGCTGGCCTTCTTCACCGTCGATAGTGCGATCCTGCTCTTCGCCGTCGGGCTCTGGTGGGGCCTTGGGGTGCGGCTCAAGCGTTGGCGGGGCGTGGCCGAGCAGGAGCTCGCGCGGCGCCTGAGCACCGAGGCGCAGTTGCGGCAGTCCCAGAAGATGGAGGCCCTGGGTCAGATGGCGGCCGGGGTCGGGCACGACTTCAAGAACGTGCTGGGGGCCATCCAGGGCTATGCCGATCTGGCGCTGCGCGCGGCCGAGCGGGGCGATTTGGACCGCGCCAGCCTGGACGGCATCCGCGCGGCCGCGGAGCAGGGCGCCGCGGTGACCGGGGCGCTGCTCGCCTTCAGCCAAAAGGCCGGCCCGGAGTGGGCGCCGGTCGATCTGCACGCGCTGGTCGCCCAGACGGCCGAGCTGCTCCGGCCCATGCTCCCGCCCGGCGTGGAGCTGGCCTTCGAGACGCGGGTCCCACCGGAGCAGTGCCGGGTGCTGGGGGACCGGACGCAGCTCCAGCAGGCCTTGGTCAATCTCGCGATCAATGCCGGGGAGGCCATGCCCGAGGGGGGGCGGGTGCGGATCGCGCTCGAGGCCGACGACGACCCGCAGCGGATCTGTCTCGGCGTGTCCGACACCGGGCGGGGTATAGCGCCGGAGATCCGTGAGCGCATCTTCGAGCCCTTCTTTACCACCAAGGCACGTGGACAGGGGACGGGGCTCGGGCTCGCGATCGTGCACGCGATCGCGGCGAGTCACGGGGCCCGCATCGACCTCAGCTCCACGCCGGGGGAGGGGACCCGCTTGCGGCTCTGCCTCGCCCGCGAGCGCCCCGCGCCGGGCGCTCCCGAGCCGCCCGCCGCTGTCGAGACCCGCTCCGCGCTGATCGCCGCGCGCGACCCCTACCAGGGTGCGCTGCTTGCCTCGGCCATCGGCCGTGGCGGACTGACCACGGAGCTGGTCGCCGACTGGGACGGTCTGCTTGCGGCCCTGCGCAGATCACGCGAGGGGAGGCTCGACCTGGTGCTGGAGGACGGCTTCGCCGGCCGCGGCCCCGCCGAGTACGCCGAGGCGCTGCGCGCCGGGCCAGGGCTCGACCGGGTCCTGGTGCTGGCTGACCGGGGATCGTCCGCCATCGCCGAGTACGAGGAGGCCGGCTGCCTGGTCCTCGAGCGACCGCTTGCGCTCGCCGAGGTCGCCCGGCTCCTGGCCGGCGGGGGCGCGCCGCGATGACCCGGCAGCCGGCACGCATCCTGATCGCCGACGACCACGAGCTCCTGCGCGATATGCTCGTGCGCCGCCTGAATGAGGAGCCGGACCTTGCGGTGGTCGCCGCAATTGGGGACGCCGACGCGGCGGTCCGCGAGGCGCTCGACGCACGGCCCGACCTCGTGCTGCTCGACATCGACATGCCCGGTGTCTCGGTGTTCGAGGCGGTGCGGCGGATGCGCGAGGGGCTGCCCGAGGCCCGGGTGATCTTCCTCTCCGCCTACGTCCAGGACGGGTTCATCTCCCAGGCGCTGGAGGTGCGCGCGAGCGGCTACCTGACCAAGGGGCACAAGCCGGAGCACCTGATCGCGTGCATCCGCCGGGTGCTACGCGGTGGCACCTGCTACTCGCCGGAGGTCGAGCGCCGCCTCGAGCTCGGTGCCGGCGGGGTGCGCCTCGCGCAGCGCCCGCGCAGCCGCCTAGAGCTCCTTACGGCAAGGGAGCGGCAGGTCCTCGGCTATCTGGCGCAGGGGCTGTCGAAGAAGGAGATTGCCCGGCTTGACGGGGCGAGCGTCAAGACGGTCGATCACCACTGCCAGCACATCATGGAGAAGCTCGACCTGCACGACCGTGTCGAGCTGGCCCGCTACGCGATCCGCGAGGGGCTGGTGGCCGTCTGAGGCTGGGGGGGAATTCGCCCCATTCCGCATGGGATCTCGACGCCCTATACATGTACCGAAGGCCAGGGAGTGCCACGCCGAGCGCGGGGTCGAGGCCGAGGCCGGGTTGGGTCCCAAACGGAGGGCAAGTCATGAAAACGGTGCTATTGCGAGGGCTGCTAATCGCAGCGGCGGCCTGTCTTTCCACCGCCCAGGCGGACCACATGAGTCCCCACCTGGCCGGATGGGCGAACATGCCGAATGACATCCACAACACGCGATTCGAGACGCGCGGCGACAACGAGGAGTTCCTCGACTTCATCCGCTACGGTGAGGGCGCGGACAGCGTCAACCGCTTCCTGATCGAGGAGACGGCGGCGATCGAGGACGAGCTGGCGGCGGGCCATCAGATTGTGCGGCTCGCGGCGCGGCTCGATCCGCTGCCGGGGTTCCTCGGCGGCGGCTGGGCAAGGTACACGCTGCTCGACGGCGACCCCGCCGTGAGCCGCGTCCTGAACATCAACGTACGGCTGCGTCTGGTGCGGCCGAACGGCGCGGTCGCCAACGAGGCCCTGGGCCTCACGGCCGACAATGCCGCGGATGCCACCGTGAGCGCCTACTTCCGGCGCTATGACGGCACCGACTATGCCGGCTGCGGCCTGGTGTTCGAGGGGCTGGTGCTCGGTGACGACGAGGTGGCCGACTACGCCGTCTACGGGTTGTCGCTCAAGGCGGACCAGGCCGGCCTGATCGAGGGCTCGGGTGCCTGCGCCGGCGCAGATGGTTTCGAGCCGCTGCTGCCCGAGGTGCAGGGCGGTGACGTCGTCGACATCGGTGTGCTGATGCCGGCGATGACGGAAGAGGTCGTGCCGGTATTGATGGGCGGATTCTGATCGTCCCTAAGTTTCCGAGGGAGACATTCCTCCTCCCCCTTGGCCGCCGTCCCCCGGCGGCCTTTTGTTTCCGACGTGGTCGGCGCCACCGCCGCGCACCAGTTTCGAGCTGATCGGGGCGGAGAGCTCGCGGTGACCAAATCCCGCCGCGGCGTCAAGCCACTGGCCGGTGAGGCGGGCAGCGTTCGCCCTCGCCGCCGGGCGGCCAACGCCGGGGCCGTGACGACGGTCTTGGAACGGCCGCCACAAGTCGGCAGCGAGCCCCTTCCACGGCGATGGGCGTTTGGGGACGGTCGTCGGGGATTCCGTCATAGCCCGGGCGATCGCCACGAGCCATCACCGGTCGGCCTTGTCGACACGCCCGCCGCGGCAGCCGACCGACCGGCCGGGCGCCTGTGCGATCAGCTCCCCGAGCCTGGCATGGGTGTGGATCTGCCCCGAGAGCGCGATGCGCAGCTCCACAATCATCCCGTCCTCGCAGTGCACCCGCACGCGCTCGCCGGCGCCGCGGCCGAATGCCCCGTGGAAGGCGTCGCGGATCTGCCGCGCGCTGAGATGCCGTCCGGCGTGCTCGATGAAGAGCTCCCGCACCGGCGAGGCGTTGAGCTGGTCGAGCAGGGCGAGCGAGTGGCCGAAGTAGGCCTCCGCGCCAGTCCCGTAACAGCTCCCGTGCTTGACCCACTGGTGGCGCTCCAGGTGCGACGCCGAGCCCGGCATCAGCGACTGGAGCCGATCGCGGGCGGTGCGGGTGAGCGACACCGGCGGTAGGCGCGACCAGTCTCCGCGCTCGGAGCGCACGCGCGTCTCGTCCGGGACATCGCAGTACACCCGTTCCCTCGGCTCGGGCCAAAGCCCGTGGAGCGAGAAGTGGCTGGCGTCCGCACGCTCTTCGGTCAGGCTGCGGCAGTCGGGGCGGGCACGGCGTAGCTCGCAGAACGCCGGCTGCCAGGTCGCGGCGAGGACGAATCTCCCCGCGGGCGGTGTCTCCTCGGCCCGGACGTCTGGGGGCGAGGGCGTCGCAGGCTCGGCGACCTCGCCTTGGACCGCCGAGGGCCGGCCGCAGCCCACCGCGACCCAGCGCGCGCTGGGCTCGGCGCCCTCGATGCGCACCAGGTAGTGCGTCGCATCCGCCCGGTTCTTGGCGAGCAGTGGGTACCTGTCCCCCAGGACCAGGCGATGACCGCCGGGGTTGGTCTGCCGCTGGATGGAGACCAGTGCCGGGCAGTCCCGCTCGGCGAGCAGGGTCCCGTGGAGCGGGGTGTTGGGCCAGGCGACCGGGGCGGCGAGGAGCAGCCCGAGCCCAAAGGCGTGGAGGCGCATCCAGTCCCGTCCCAGGCTTGCGGGCCGCGGATCGTCAGGCGAGTGCGCTGGCGCCCTCGGTCGCCACCGGCGGCTGAACGCTCAGCAGGTGCACCCGGCGGCTGTCGGCGCGCATTACGGTGAAGCGGAACCCCTCGATGTCGACCCGCTCGCCGCGCTTGGGTAGGTGGCCGAAGGCGTGGACCACCAGGCCGCCGATGGTGTCGAACTCCTCGTCGGGGAGGTCGCTGCCGAAATACTCGTTGAACTCCTCGACGGTGGTGCGCGCCTTGGCGGTGTAGTCGCGGGCGCTGCGCTTGAAGATGGGTGCGCCCTCGTCGAAGTCGTGCTCATCCTCGATCTCGCCGACGATCTGCTCCAAGACGTCCTCGATGGTGACCAGGCCGGCGGCGTTGCCGTACTCGTCGACCACGATCGCCATGTGGTTGCGGCTGGACCGGAAGTCCTTGAGCAGCACGTTGAGCCGCTTGCTCTCGGGGACGAACACCGCCGAGCGCAGCAGATCGCGGATATTGAAGGCGCGCCGGCCCTGCTCGGTGCAGAAGGCGAGCAGGTCCTTGGCGAGCAGGATGCCGACCACCTCACCCTTGTCGTCGCCGGTGACCGGGAAGCGGGAGTGGGCCGACTCGACTGCGATCTGGAGGATGCGCTCCAGCGGGTCGTCGCGCCGGACCGAGACCATCTCGGCACGGGGGATCATGATGTCGCGCACCCGCAGGTCCGAGACCTGGAGCACACCCTCGATCATGCTGAGCGCCTCGGTGTCGAGCAGGGCGCGGGCCTTGGCCTCCTTCAGCAGCTCGATAAGCTCTTCCTTGTCCTGCGGCTCGCCCCCGAAGATCTGGCCCAGTCGGTCGAGCCAGGTCCTGGGACGCGAGCCGTCGCTAGATCGGTCGCTCGTCATGTCGCCCTATCGGTCTTCATAAGGTGGGGGAAATCCTAACCCGCCCAACAGGTGGGTTTCCAGCGCCTCCATCTCGGTCGCCTGCGCCGGGTCCTGATGGTCGTAACCGAGTAGGTGCAGCACGCCGTGGATCACGAGGTGCGCCCAGTGCGCGGCGAGCGGTATGCCCTGCTCGTCCGACTCGCGCTCGACCACCGGGGCGCAGATCACCAGGTCGCCGATCAGGTCGAGCTCGGGGACCCCTGGAGGTGGCTCGAAGGGGAAGGAGAGCACATTGGTCGCGCCCCGGCGACCGCGGTAGCGCTGGTTGAGCTCCGCCCCCTCGGCGTCGTCGACCACCCGGATGCTGAGCTCGGCCCGCTCGCGGCGGCCGGCGAGCGCGGCGTGGGCCCAGCGCGCCAGGTCCTCCCGCGCGGGGACCAGACCCGAGGCGGACACGTCCTGCAGATCGAGCTCGAGCTCCATCCTGACCTCCGCTTTCCCGCTCACGCCTTCGCCGACTCGCTCTGGCGGCGGTCGTGCTCGTCGTAGGCGGCCACGATGCGCGCGACCAGGGCATGGCGGACGACGTCGCGGGCGTTGAAGAAGGTGAAGCTGATCCCCTCGACCGGCCGCAGCAGCTCGATCGCCTGGCGCAGCCCCGAGGGCTGGCCGCGCGGCAGGTCGACCTGGGTGACGTCGCCGGTGACCACCGCGGTCGAGCCGAAGCCGATGCGGGTGAGGAACATCTTCATCTGTTCGGGGGTGGTGTTCTGGGCCTCGTCGAGGATGATGAAGGCGTCGTTCAGGGTGCGCCCGCGCATGTAGGCCAGTGGCGCCACCTCGATCACGTTGCGCTCGATGAACTTGTGCACCTTCTCGAACCCGAGCATTTCATAGAGTGCGTCGTAGAGCGGGCGCAGATACGGGTCGATCTTCTGCGCGAGATCCCCTGGCAGGAACCCCAGCCGCTCGCCGGCCTCGACCGCCGGGCGCACCAGCACCAGACGGCGCACCCGTTCGGACTCCAGGGCCTCGACCGCGCAGGCGACGGCCAGATAGGTCTTGCCGGTGCCCGCTGGGCCGACGCCGAAGTTGATGTCGTGGCGGGAAATGGCTTGCAGGTATTCCTGCTGGTTCGGCGTGCGTGCCCGCACGAGCCCGCGGCGGGTCTTGATCGCGAGGTCCGGCAGTCGGTCGGGCGCGGGGGCGCGGCCCGCCTCGACACCCGACTCCTGAAGGTGCAGGTGGACCTGCTCGGGGGTGAGGACCTCGTCGTCGGTGGCGGCGTAGAGATCACGCAAGACCTGCTCGCCGGCGTGCACCGCCGCGTGGTCGCCGATCAGGCGAAAGACGTTGCCGCGGTTGTTGATCTCGATCCCCAGGCGGCGCTCGATCTGGCGAAGGTGGGCGTCGAGCTGACCCGAGAGGTTCGCCAGGCGCGCGTTGTCCAGGGGCAGGAGCTCAAGGTCGAGGGTCTCGGGGTGGGTGGGCAAAGGGGTCAGGCGTTCGCGGCCAGGGGCGCAGGTTGCCACCGGCCGCGCAGTGAGTTGGGCAGGGCCTCGGTGATCTGCACCTCGACGAAGGTCCCGATCAGCTCGGCGGGGCCGGCGAAGTTGACCACCCGGTTGTTGGCGGTGCGCCCGGCGAGCTCGGCGCGGTCCTTGCGCGAGGGGCCCTCGACCAGGATGCGCTCGACCCCGCCGACCATCCGCCGGCTGATCGCCTGGGCCTGGTGGGCGAGGCGCTGCTGCAGGCGCGCGAGCCGCTCCTGCTTGACCGCGAGCGGGACCTCGTCGGGGTACTCCGCCGCGGGGGTCCCCGGGCGCCGGCTGAAGACGAAGCTGAAGCTCGCGTCGAAGCCGATCTCCTCGACCAGGGCCAGGGTGGCGGCGAAGTCGGCCTCGCCCTCCCCGGGGAAGCCCACGATGAAGTCCGAGGATAGGCTGAGCCCCGGGCGGGCGGCGCGCAGGCGGCGGACCTTGGCCTTGTACTCAAGGGCGGTGTGGCCGCGCTTCATGGCGGCGAGGATGCGGTCCGAGCCGCTCTGCACCGGCAGGTGCAGGTGGCTGACCAGCTCCGGGACGTCGCGGTAGGTCTCGATCAGGGCCTCGGAGAGCTCGACCGGGTGCGAGGTGGTGAAGCGGATGCGCTCGATGCCGTCGATCGCTGCGACGTAGCGGATCAAGAGCGCGAGATCGGCGGTCTCGCCGTCGTGCATCGCCCCCCGGTAGGCATTGACGTTTTGCCCGAGTAGCGTCACCTCGCGCACGCCCTGCTCGGCGAGGGCGGCGACCTCGACCAGGACGTCGTCGAAGGGCCGGCTGACCTCCTCCCCCCGGGTGTAAGGCACCACGCAGTAGGTGCAGTACTTGGAGCAGCCCTCCATCACCGAGACGAAGGCGGTTGGGCCCTCGGCGCGGGGGGCGGGCAGGCCGTCGAACTTCTCGATCGCGGGGAAGGAGACGTCGACTTGGGGGGTCCGCGCCGCTTCCAGCTCGCGCAGCATTGCCGGCAGTCGGTGTAGGGTCTGGGGGCCGAACACCAGGTCGACGAAGGGTGCCCGCTCGCGGATCGCCTCGCCCTCCTGGCTCGCCACGCAGCCGCCGACCCCGATGACCACCCCGGGTCGGCGTTTGAGCGGCTTCCAGCGCCCGAGCTGGGAGAAGACCTTCTCCTGGGCCTTCTCGCGAATCGAGCAGGTGTTGAGCAGGAGGACGTCGGCGTCCTCCGCGCGCTCTGCGAGCTCCAGACCGTGCGACTCACGCAGCACCTCCGCCATGCGGGCGGAGTCGTACTCGTTCATCTGGCAGCCGAAGGTCTGGATAAAAAGCTTGCGGAGCATGACCGGCAAGATAATGACAAACCTCAAGAGATGCTAGCCGGGGCGGGCCAGCCGCGGGTGGCGGTGGCCGATCGGTCCTCGGCCGGGTTGTCCCTCTCTCGTTCTTGATCCGGATCAATCCACGATATCTTGTGTCGCCTATAATCACGACCACAATATCTTGTGCTGAAGCTGAAGAACCCGGGAGGGACCATGGAGACCGCATCGACCCGACTCGCGACCCTGCCCACCCGTGTCGTCAAGCGCGATGGCACCCAGGTCCCCTTCGAGTCCCGGAAGATCGAGTCGGCCATCCTCCGCGCCGGCCAGGCCACGGGCGAGTTTGGGGAGCTGGAGGCGGGGCTGCTCACCGCGCAGGTGGTCAAGGTTCTCGCCCATCGCTACCACTCCGGTCGGCTGCCGGACATCGAGGGCATCCAAGACGTCGTCGAGCAGACCCTGATCGCGGCCAACCACTTCGAGACCGCCCGCTCCTACATCGTCTACCGCGAGCAGCACCGCAGCCTGCGCGAGGACCGCCGCACCCTGGTCGATGTGGCGGCGAGCATCGACGAATACCTCGACCGGTCCGACTGGCGGGTGGCGGCCAACGCCAACCAGGGCTATTCGCTCGGTGGGCTGATCCTCAACGCCTCCGGCAAGATGATCGCCAACTACTGGCTCTCGCACGTCTATCCCCCGCAGATCGGCCAGGCCCACCGCGAGGGCGACATCCACATCCACGACCTCGACATGCTCGCCGGATACTGCGCCGGCTGGTCGCTGCGCACCCTGCTCTCCGAGGGGCTGAACGGCGTCCCCGGTCGGGTCGAGGCCGGGCCGCCCCGGCATATGTCCTCGGCGGTGGGGCAGATCGTCAATTTCTTGGGAACCCTGCAAAACGAATGGGCCGGGGCCCAGGCCTTCTCCAGCTTCGACACCTACATGGCGCCCTATGTTCGCAAGGACGGCCTGAGCTACGAGCAGGTGCGCCAGTACATCCAGGAGCTGATTTACAACCTCAACGTCCCCTCACGGTGGGGCTCGCAGACGCCCTTCACCAACCTGACCTTCGATTGGGTCTGCCCGCCGGATCTACGCGAGCAGATTCCGGTGATCGCGGGGGAGGAGCAGCCCTTCACCTACGGCGAGCTCCAGCCCGAGATGGACCTGATCAACCGGGCCTACATCGAGGTGATGTCCCAGGGCGATGCCAAGGGGCGGATCTTCACCTTCCCCATCCCGACCTACAACATCACCCCCGACTTCCCCTGGGAGAGCGAGAACGCCGAGCGGCTGTTCGCCATGACCGCGAAGTATGGGCTTCCGTACTTCCAGAACTTCATCAACTCCGAGCTCAGCCCCAACATGGTCCGCTCCATGTGCTGCCGGCTGCAGCTCGATCTGCGCGAGCTCTTGAAGCGCGGAAACGGGCTCTTCGGCTCCGCCGAGCAGACCGGGTCGCTCGGGGTCGTCACCATCAACTGTGCGCGCCTTGGCTACCTGCACCGGGGTGACATCGACGGGCTCTACCGCCGGCTCGACGAGCTCCTGGAGCTCGCCCGAAACAGTTTGGAGATTAAGCGCAAGGTCATCCAGCGCCACCTTGATGCCGGGCTCTTCCCCTACACCAAGCGCTTCCTCGGCACCCTGCGCAACCACTTCTCGACCATCGGGGTGAACGGGATCAACGAGATGATTCGTAACCTCACAGACGACCGCGAGGACATCACCAGCGATTGGGGCCACGCCTTCGCCGCGCGTTTCCTCGACCGGGTGCGTGCCCGGATGGTCGAGCTCCAGGAGCAGACTGGGCACATGTACAACCTCGAGGCGACGCCGGCGGAGGGGACCACCTACCGCTTCGCGCGCGAGGACCAGAAGCGCTTCCCGGGCATCCTCCAGGCGGGTACCCCCGAGGCCCCGTACTACACCAACTCCTCCCAGCTCCCGGTGGGCTACACCGACGACCCCTTCGAGGCCCTGGCGCGCCAGGAGGAGCTGCAGGGCAAGTACACCGGCGGCACCGTGATCCACCTCTACATGAGCGAGCAGATCACCAGCACCGAGGCCTGCAAGCGCCTGGTGCGCCGGGCGCTGACGGGCTTTCGGGTCCCCTATATCACCATCACCCCAGTGTTCTCCATCTGCCCGCAGCACGGCTACATCGCCGGCGAGCACGAGTTCTGCCCGCGCTGCGACGAGGAGCTGATCGCCCGCAAGCGTGCGACCCAGGCGTCCTGCGCCTGCGCCGAGCACTGACGGATCGACCCCGACCACCCACACGAGAGGAGCCAAGCGATGAACGAAACGATCCTGCTCCGCGACGACGAGCGGACGCGCTGCGAGGTCTGGACTCGGGTCATGGGCTATCACCGCCCGGTCGCCGCCTTCAATGCCGGCAAGCGCTCCGAGCACCGCGAGCGTTGCCACTTCCAGGAGCGCCGCGCCTGGGAGCCTCGCCACGCCGCCGCCGCAGCGGCCTAGGCGGCGTCCGGTTCGGTCGCGATGGCGGTGACTGGCTCCGCGACGGCGGCACTTGCCGACGAGCCCTGCCCCCGGGCCGGTAAGGGTCCCGCCGATGCGCTGCGCATCGGCGGACTCACCCCGCTGACCAGCATCGACTATCCGGGCGAGCTGGCCGCGGTGGTCTTCTGCCAGGGCTGCCCCTGGCGCTGCCGCTACTGCCAGAACACCCACCTGCTCCCGGTGCGCACCCCGGACCCGATCCCTTGGCCGCGGGTGCGCGCCTTCCTCGCTCAGCGCCGGGGGCTCCTCGACGCCCTGGTCTTCAGCGGCGGAGAGCCGACGCTCCAGCCGGCCCTTCGCGCCGCCATGAGCGAGGCGGCGGCGATGGGCTTTAAGATCGGGCTGCACACCGCCGGGCCTTCGCCGCAACGGCTGCGCCGGCTGCTGCCCTGGCTCGGCTGGGTCGGGCTGGACATCAAGGCACCGCCTGGAGACTACCGGTCGGTGACCGGCGTGCCCGGATCGGGCGAACGGGCCTGGGAGAGCCTAGACCTGCTGCTCGGGGCCGGCGTGGCGCTGGAGGTGCGGACCACCCTGATGCCCGCCTGGACGCTGGAGGCTGAGATCGCGCCGCTGATGGAGCGGCTCGCCGCCCGCGGCGTGGGCCGCTATGTGCTGCAGCCCGCGCGCACCGACGCCTGTCTGGACACGGGCCTCGCCGGCTCGCCCGTGGCCTATTCCCTCGGCGAGCTCCGCGCGCTCGGCGCCCGGCTCTTCCCCGCCTTCGAGGTGCGCGCGGCCTGAGTCAGCGCGCTCCGCCCGGCGGCTCCTGATCGAACGACTCGGGTACCGGCACCCGGGTGTGAACCCGCAGGTGCAGCGCCGCCTTGGCGAGCAGGTGCGCACTCACCGGGGCGGTGATGAAGAGGAAGATCGACACCAGCAGCTCGTGCAGGCTCAGGCCCTCGCCACCCACGCTGAAGTAGATCGCCGAGGCGACGAGCATGCCGCCGATGCCGAGCGTGGTGGCCTTGGTCGGGGCGTGCAGGCGGGTGTAAAAGTCCGGGAGCCGCGCCAGTCCGATCGAGCCGATCAGGGCGAAGGCGGCCCCGACCAGGAGAAAGAAGGAGATCAGGATCTCGGTCAGCATGGGTCTTGCCCTACTCGATGATGTCGCCGCGTAGCAGGTATTTGCAGAAGGCCGCAGTGCCGACGAAGCCCATCAACGCGAGCACCAGGGCCGACTCGAAGTAGACCGAGCTGCCGAAGTGGATGCCGAGCAGCACCAACAGGGCGATGGTGTTGATGTAGAGGGTATCGAGCGCAAGGATGCGATCCGGTGCGTCTGGCCCGAGGATGAGCCGCCAGAGGTTGAGCAGGGCGGCTAGGCTCATCATCGCGAAGGCGAGATAGATCGAGGTCTGCAGGATCATCGGAAGATCTCCCCGAGCGGCCGCTCATAGCGGGTGCGGATGGTCTCGCAGAGGGCCTGCGGGTCGTCGGTGCTCAGCGAGTGGATCAGGAGTGTGCGCCGGTCGGGGCTGAGGTCCGCCGAGACCGTGCCCGGCGTGAGCGAGATGGTGCTCGCCAGCATGCTGATCGCGAACGGGTCGGTGAGCTCCAGCGGATAGACGACGAAGGCGGGCCTGAGCTGGTCGTTGGGGCCGAGCACGCGGCGGGCGACCTCCAGATTGGCGACCAAGATGTCGAGCAGCAGGCGCAGCAGATAGCCGACCAGCACCGCTGGGCGCGCCGGCCGCGGTCGCTCAGGCCAGAAGCGGCTGGTGGCGAGCGGGATGAGTACGCCGAGCAGGCTACCGAGCACCACCTGGCCTAGGCTCACTTCGTTGACCAGCAGCAGCCAAACGACGACCAGCGTCAGGCTCATGTGGGGATGCGGTAGCCAGCGGCGGATCATGTCGGCCTCGTCTCGGGTTCCTCGGTTGGTCGCGCTGGGCCGCGACCCGGGCGACAGTGTCCTGCAACCCGGCCCCCGCGCCAACCCCGGTGTCCGGGGTATGCTCAGGGGATGTCCCGACCCGTCTCGCCCTACCTGCTGGTGACCCTCGCGCCGCTCTTCTGGTCCGGCAACTTCGTACTCGGCCGGGCGCTGGGGGATACCATCCCGCCGATTGCGCTGTCCTTCTGGCGTTGGGCCCTGGCGCTCCTGATCGTCCTACCGTTTACCCTGCCCAGCGTGCTGGCCCAGGCCGGGCTGATACGCCGCCATCTGGTGGTGTTGGTCCTGCTGGGGTTTCTCGGCGTCGCGAACTTCAACACCTTCGTCTATCTCGGCCTGCAGAGCACCACGGCCACCAACGCTGTCCTCCTGCAGTCGACCACCCCGGTGCTGATTGTCGGGCTCTCGTTTGTGCTCCTCGGCGAACGGATTTCGAGCCGGCAGGCCGCGGGGATCCTCGTGTCCCTGGCGGGGGTGGGGGCGATCGTCCTGGAGGGTGACGCGGCACGGCTCGCCGACCTGTCGCTCAATCGCGGGGACCTCTGGGTGCTGGCGGCGGTGCTCACCTGGGCCCTCTACTCGGTATGCCTGCGCTGGCGGCCGGTTCAGATCGAGCCCCTGGTGCTCCTCACCACCACCATCGCGGCGGGCGTGGTCCTGCTGCTGCCAATCTATCTCTGGGACTTGAGCCGCGGCGGCGGCTTCGCCGTGAACGAGACCAGCCTGGGCGCTATCACCTACGTCGCGCTCTTCCCCTCGGTGCTGGCCTACGTCTTCTGGAACCGCGCGGTCGCGGAGCTTGGGGCGAACCGCACCGGCCAGTTCCTGCACCTGATGCCGGTCTTCGGTACCCTGCTGGCGATGGTGCTCCTCGGCGAGCGCATGCGCGGGTACCACCTGGTAGGGATCGCCCTGATCGGCGCCGGCATCTGGCTGGCCGCGGTGCGGGGGCGGCGTGCGCTGGGGGGTTAGGGCAGCGCTTGGTCAGACTCCTGGTCAAACGCCGCCTTGGGGCTTGCTCGCGAGGGAGGCGTCGCTGATGCCGGCCCGGCGCAGGTGGGCGAGGAGCTCGCCGGCCTCTTTCGGCGAGAGCTCGGTGACCTCGTAATGGGGCAAAGTCCCGGCGAGGGTGAACAGCTCGCGGCGCTGTCCGGCGCTTGTGGGCTCGGGCTGGGCACCCCAATGACGCGTCATCGTTCTCTCCTCT